>JAGACJ010000061.1 GCA_017614195.1 Paludibacteraceae bacterium | reverse complement strand
CTGCGCAAGAAATAAAACAGGTTCTGACGCAACTGTTCTGCATCAATATGGTCGTACCGGGCCAGTTCTTGACGAAACTGCCCGATGGTGAAACTCTCTTCCGATCCGGGCAGTCCGGCGATCATGTTGCGGGTGAGCAGAGCTTTTTCTTCATTGCTCATGGCATCGAAACGGGCTTTGGCAATGGCTTGGTCTTTGTCCGAATACTCGGTTTGCGCGGCCTCGCGTTTCAATATAAAAAGGTCGAAGGCCATGAATGCGGCGCGTTCGAAACGCAGTGCGCGGCTGCCGTCAGGCAATTCGTAGGCGAGGTCGGTGCGAGTCCAGTCCAAAACGGGCATAAAGTTGTAGGTTACCACCTTGATGCCGCATTTTCCTAAGTTGATCAGGCTTTGGTTATAGTTGTCAATGTATTTTTCAAAGTCTCCGGTCTGGGTCTTGATGTATTCGTGTACCGGCACGCTTTCGACCGTCGTCCATGTAAGTCCGGCCGCTTTGACCATGTCGATCCGTCTTTGTATTTCGTCTACGGTCCAAACCTCTCCGTTAGGAATGTGGTGCAGGGCGGTGACTACGCCCGTGGCCCCTGCCTGCCGGATGTCCGACAAACTGACCGGGTCGTTGGGCCCGTACCAGCGGAATGTCTGTTCACAAAGTATCATAATCTAAATTGAGAATACGTTAAAACCTCCGTCAACAACGGCAACGGTGCCGGTGACGAACTTGGATGCATCGCTAATCAGGTATTGGATGGTACCGCAAAGCTCTTCGGGCTTGCCCATGCGCCCCATCGGTGTTTGGCGGATGATGTCTTCGCCTCGCGCTGTCAGACTGCCGTCGGCATTGGTGAGCAGACTGCGGTTCTGTTCGGTCAGAAAAAAGCCGGGAGCAATGGCGTTGACCCTGATCTCTGGACTGAACTTGGTGGCGGCTTCGGTAGCCATGAAGGCGGTGAAGTTGCTGACTCCCGCTTTCGCCACGCCATATCCGGCTACGCGTGTAAGCGGGCGGAATGCCGACATCGACGAAAAGTTGACCACACTTCCTTTTTTGGCGTCGGCCATCGGTTGCATGAACACTTGGGTTGGCAAAATGGTGCCGGTAAGGTTCAGGTCTTGCACCCGTCTGAAATCTTCGACACTCAGGTCGAAAATCGTTTTTCCGGGAGGAATTGTGGCCCCGGGCATATTCCCGCCGGCTGCGTTGAGCAGGGCGTCGATGCGTTTGTGTTTCTTTAAAATGGCATCGCGTACTTTTTCAAGCCCGCTTTTGTCCAAAACATCGCAAGCGTGAAACTCGGCGATGCCTCCGGCTTTGCGTATGGATTGCACCAATGCGTCACCGACTTCTTGTTTTCGTCCGAGAATGACTACAATGGCGCCTTCGCTGGCGAGGTGGCTGCAGATTGCGCGTCCCAGAACGCCTGTTCCTCCAGTCATTACCACTACTTTACCTTTGATGTCGAATAGGTTCATACGCTCAGATCTCTTACAAAATTAATGATTTTTCTTGAATTTAAGTTGTGTTCGCTTATCGTTGTACCCGTCCAGATCCGTCGCCGCCGGCCAATGCCATGACTTCGGATTCGCTCACTAAATTGAAATCACCCGGAATGGTGTGCTTAAGGGCAGATGCGGCTACGGCGAATTCGAGGGCCTCGCCTTGGCTTTTCCCATTTGCCAGACAGTGAATCAGCCCTCCTGCAAACGAGTCGCCGCCACCTACGCGGTCAACAATGGGGTTGATGTCGTAACGGCGCGATTCGTAGAATTCTTTGCCGTCGTATATCATCGCTTTCCATCCGTTGTGCGACGCCGAGAACGATTCGCGCAAGGTTGACACTACATATTTGAAGCCGAAGGTTTCCATCATCTCCTTGAAAATGCCTTTGTATCCAGCCGCATCGGTTTGTCCTTTCGAAACGTCTGACGATGGTTTGAATCCGAGGCAAAGCTCTGCGTCCTCCTCGTTTCCGATACATACGTCCACATACTGCATTAACGGGCGCATGATGGATTGTGCCTTGGCTGATGTCCAAAGTTTCTTTCTGAAATTCAAGTCGCACGAAACGGTTACACCATGTTTCTTCGCGGCTTTGCAGGCTGCCTCGACCAACGCTGCGGCCTGATCCGAAATGGCGGGAGTGATGCCGGTCCAGTGAAACCAGTCTGCCCCGCACATGATGGCCTCGAAATCGAAATCGCTGACTTTGGCTTCGGAGATGGAGGAGTGGGCACGGTCGTAGATAACCTTGCTGGGGCGCATGGCCGAACCGCTTTCGAGGTAGTAGATGCCTACGCGTTCGCCTCCTCTGGCGATATAACCGGTGTCGACACCATAGCGGCGGAGTGCGTTTACTGCGGCTTGCCCGATTTCGTGTGCGGGCAGTTTTGTAACGAAGCAGGCGTTGTCGCCATAGTTGGCGCAGCTTACGGCTACGTTGGCCTCACCGCCTCCGTAATTGACTTCAAATGAATCACTTTGAACAAAGCGGCTATTTCCACTTGTGGATAGTCGTAGCATGATTTCGCCGAGTGTAACGATTCTTTTTTCCATGGTGTTTCGGTTTTTATACTGCAAAGATAATCAATTTTTCGTTAGTGTGTTCGCACACACACAATTTTAACATTTAAATTCCAATCACTGGAAGATGACGGGCACCATATTGTATGATGCCCGGATATTTTCAGTTTATTGGGCGAATTTGTTCTTGATCGGACGGTTGTCGATAACGCGTACGCTCTTGCCTTGGTAGCGGTCGATGCTGCCGGGAGCCATGATTTTGACGTCGGCTTTGATGGCGATGACGCTTTGCAGTTTCGAAGCCAGTTTCTTTTTCAAGGTCAGCTCGCCAACCGTTTCGGTGGTGTAGAACTCTTTGCGGACTTCGACTTGCACCTGTATGGTGTCGAGGTTATTGACACGATCGACCACAATCATGTAGCGCGGCTCGAATTCGGGCAGACTTAAGATAACGCTTTCTATTTGCGAGGGGAATACGTTGATGCCACGGATAATGAGCATGTCGTCGCTACGTCCCATAATGGATGACATACGGATGGAGGTGCGTCCGCAACTGCAAGCTCCTTCCATTAGTGAGCAGATGTCGCGGGTGCGGTAGCGCAGTACGGGCATGCCCTCTTTGGTCAGGGTGGTGAACACCATTTCGCCCTGCTGTCCGACAGGTAGCGGTTGCAAGGTGTTGGGGTGGATGATTTCGGGGAAATAGTGGTCCTCGCAGATGTGCGAACCATTCTGGTTGTCACACTCGTACGACACACCCGGGCCGACCACTTCGCTCAAACCATAGATGTTGAACATTTTCAGTCCCAATCGCTGTTGTATCTCCTGACGCATTTCTTCGGTCCAAGGCTCGGCACCGCATACGGCTGATTTTAACGACAGTTCCTCTTTTTTGATCCCCAATTTGTCCATTGTTTCGGCTAAATAAAGCAAGTACGACGGAGTGGCGGCCGTTCCGGTGATTTTGAGGTCGCGCATCAGACGCAAGTGCTTTTCGGTGTTGCCGGTCGAGGTGGGGACCACAGCGGCGCCGATATTTTCGACACCATAGTGCAGTCCCAGACCGCCAGTAAACAAACCGTAGCCGTACGAAACAGAGAAAGTGTCTTTATTGCTCATGTTGGCTGCGGTCAGGCAGCGGCTGACACATTCGGCCCACACGTCCAAGTCCTTACGGGTGTAGCCCACAATGGTGGGGTTGCCCGTTGTACCGCTCGAGGCGTGTACGCGCACGATATCATCGGCCGAAGCGGCTTGCAAACCGTACGGGTAATTGTCGCGCAAGTCCTGCTTGGTGGTAAAAGGCAGTTTCGTGATATCGTCGATGCTGCGGATATCACCCGGCTCAATGCCCATGTCTTGCATTTTCTTTTTGTAAAAAGGCACCCGGTCGTACACGTATTTGACCAATGCTACGAGACGTTTGCTTTGCAAGTCGCGCATTTCGTCGCGCGACATACATTCTATTTTCTGATTCCAGATCATTGTATGTTGTGTTTGATTATTGACGGTTGTTTTGATGGAAGCACTTCATGCGTTCTTCCAATAGCGCATATTGTTCGTCACGCACAAACGATGTGCAGATACGCAATCCCTCTTGCTTGCTGCCAGTCGAGTTGAGCGCTATGGCGCTTACTCCATAAAATAACAATTCGTACACCAAGTCGATGCCGCGCTTGCCCGGGTAGCCGATGGTAAAATAGAATCCGTCGCCCAACGGTCTGTCCACATCTTTGTCATAAACCAGATAAAAGCCGTTGTCTGTAAAGATTTTCTTCAACTTTTCGGCACGACGGCCATATTCATACACCGTATGCAAAAAGTTGTATTCGTTGTTGACGGCCGCGTTGAACATAGCTGCCAGTGCATGTTGCGCCGAGTGGGCGGTGCCTGCCGACAAGGTGTAGAGGATGCGGTTGGTGTAGACGGTTCCGAAACCACCGATGCCATAGCGTTTTTTCAGTCCGTCAAATTCGCGAGCGTACAATTGGTCGGACATGGCTACCACGGCGATACGCTGTCCGGCGTAACTGAACGCCTTCGACCCCGATATCATCAGAATGTAATTGTCGGTGTAGTGCGATACCGACGGTTGGTAAGGCGGTTGGTAGGGCTTTGAAATGTCGGTCCGGAAGTCCATGCCGAAATAGGCGAGGTCCTCGATGACCGTGACATCGTATTTTTGCGACAAGTGTCCGATGGCAGCCAGCTCGTCTTCGGTAAGGCAGGTCCATGCGGGGTTGTTGGGGTTCGAGTAGAGCATTGCGCAGTATTCGCCGGTTTTTAAGTATGACTCCACTTTTTCTGACAAACGCTCGCCGCGGTATTCGTAGGTGTCAAACGAGTCGTACGGCATGCCAAGCACTTCGAGCTGCAGTTTTTGTACGGGAAAACCCGGGTCGATGAACAGCACCTTCTTGCGTTCTTCGCGACATTGTCCGCAGAGCAGGAAGGCGGCGAAGCAGCCCTGCATTGAACCGCATGTCGGCACACACCCTTCAGGGGCAAGATCGGTGTTGATGAACGCCTTGATGAACTTGGAGGCGGCGTCTTTCAGCGGAGCAATGCCATGTAGTGGTGGATAAACCGCAGACACTCCAGCCTTTATGGCTTTGAGCTCGGCGTCCAGCCCAATCTGCTCGGGCGGGAAACCTGGTGAGCCGATTTCGAGTCGGACAAAGGACTCTCCGGTCAGTTGTTCGATCTTGTTGGCGATATTGACGATGTCGCGGATGCTGGCATAGTCGAAACTCGGCAGACGGAAACTGTCGATGGCTGCTTTGACGGTTTCGTAATCGAGTGGTGTGTTTTTGTTCATGGTGTCAATACTATTTGAAGGAGCGGCCGATTTCGATGGCGCGCAGGTTCATTTCGACTACGGCTTCAGACTTGGATCCAAACACGGTTCTCACACTGTCGGCAATGGCTTCGAATCCTAGTCCGAGAAACTCGGCGGTGGCGCCCAGTAGAATCATGTTGGCCGAGCGCGCGATATTGTTCTCTTTGGCGATTTTGTCCAATTCAATCAATTTTACATTGCCGTGTGCGCGCAGTGCTGCGAGTACACTTTCGATGTCGGGGTAGTTGGGAATATTGACGAACGGATCGGCCGAACTGATGATCCAGCCGTCTTTTGACAAGTAAGGCAGGTAGCGCAACGCTTCGAGCGGTTCCATGGAGATGATGACGTCGGCTTGTCCGAGCGCTATCAAATCAGAGGCAATGGGTTGGTCCGAGATGCGCAGGTTTGATTGTACGTCGCCGCCACGCTGGCTCATGCCGTGCACCTCCGCCTGTTTGATGTACAGATTGTTGGCAAGGGCGGCCTGACCGATAACGGTGGCAATCGACAAGATGCCTTGTCCGCCGACGCCCGAAAGTATGATGTCTGTTTTCATAGCTTATTTGTTGTTTTTTTGTTTGGCTTTGCGCGAAAGCGTTTGGATACATTCGCGTCGCGGTATGATGACCGAAAGCCCCTTGTAGTTGAACTCCCGCTCCATGATGCGGGTAATCTCGTCCATGTTCTGTGGCAGCGGGTTGACTACGTGCAGGTGCTCCTTGTCAACGCCGAGTCCGAGACAGATGGCTTCGAACTTGTTGGTGCCTGCCGAGTCTTGACCGCCTGTCATGGCGGTGGTCAAGTTGTCCGAAATGATGACGGTAATCGGCGAATTGCAGTTGACGGCGTCGAGCAGACCGGTCATTCCCGAATGGGTGAAGGTCGAGTCGCCGATTACTGCGATGGCAGGGAATACCCCGGCATCGGCCGCGCCCTTGGCCATGGTGATGGAGGCTCCCATGTCCACGCAGCTGTTGATGGCCTTGTAGGGCGGTAGGGCGCCGAGTGTATAGCAGCCGATATCGCCGAAGACACGGGCTTCGGGCAATTTTTCAACAATGCGGTTCAATGCCTCATATACGCTGCGGTGTCCACAACCTTGGCACAAGGCGGGCGGACGGGCCACCACCAGGTCGCTCGGGGCGTTTTGCTGTGATGAAGCGAATCCGAGGGCTGCCTTCACGTTGTCGGGCGTTAACTCGCCGTCGCGCGGGAGCTCGCCGGTCAGACGTCCTTTTATTTTGCACTTCGAGGGCAATATGCCGCGTAACTGTTCTTCAACAAACGGTTGTCCATCCTCGATTACCAGAATCGACTGGCAAGTGTCAGCCAAACGGCGGATATCATCGGTCGGAAGCGGATATTGTGAGATTTTGAGTACCGTGTGCGGCGCGCCTTGCGGGTAGTTTTCCATGTAATAGTTGTAACCGATGCCGCAGGCGATGATACCGAGCTGGCGGTCAGTGCCTTCGGCGTAGCGGTTATACCCGTCGTTGGCGGCGTGGCGGTTCATATCGGGTTGCAAGGCGATAAGTTCCTTGTTGCGGCGGCGCGCAATGGCGGGCAACAGTACCCAGTTCTGCGAACGTGCCGGAGCGTTCAGCGGGTTTTGCTCACGGACAGCGGCTGTCCCGACTACGGCTCGCGAGTGGGCGAGTCGGGTGACTACGCGCATGAGAACCGGCTCATGTAACTGTTCCGACAAGTCGAATGCGTATGCCATCATGTCGTAGGCCTCTTGTTGGCTTGACGGTTCCAAAATAGGAATCATGGCAAACTTGCCGTAGAAACGCGAGTCCTGCTCGTTTTGCGACGAGTGCATCGACGGGTCGTCGGCCGCCAATACGACCAAACCGCCGTTTACGCCTGTCACCGCCGAGTTGATAAAGGCATCGGCGCAGACATTCATGCCCACGTGTTTCATACATACAAGGGCGCGCTTGCCGGCGTATGACATACCGAGGGCAGCTTCCATGGCGGTCTTTTCGTTGGTACACCAACGGCAGTAAACGTCGCCCGAGCGTCCTTGCGGCGATAATTGGATGTATTCGGTGATTTCGGTCGATGGGGTTCCCGGATAGGCGTAAACCCCGCTGAGACCTGCGTCCAGCGCTCCTTGAGCAATTGCCTGGTCGCCCAGCAATAGTTTCTTATTTGTCATAATTCATTAAAATCGTTCCTCGTCTGCGAATGGCACGAAAAGTCCCTTTTTCGCAAAATTCCACAAAAGTACAGTATTTTTTGAAATAAATCAATAATAATGTGGCAATAACTGTGCAATAAACGAAAAAGGCGAAAATATTTTCATTGAATAGCAAAAAACATCTTCTCATTTTAACAAAGATTTTGTATCTTTGTGCGCGGAATTTTGAAATTACCAATCATCTATTTTTATGGCAGATGTTATCAAAATAAAAAAAGGCATCGACATTCGGCTGGCAGGAGAAGCCGCGAAGGTTTATGCACCGGCATCCCAAGCGAAACTGATCGGTTTCAACCCCGACCATTTCCACGGAATGGTACCGAAACCGGCCGTTAAGGTCGGCGAACCGGTAAAAATCGGTACAGTGTTGTTCTATGACAAGAACAATCCGGATCTCAAAGTGGTTTCCCCCGTCAGCGGTACGCTGCAAGCCGTGAATCGTGGAGAACGTCGCAAAATCCTCAGCATTGTCGTTGAAAACGATTTCAAGGCAACGCAAGAGACCGTCGCTGCGATTGACACTTCTTCGGCTGATGCCTTGAAGGCCTCGCTTTCGAATGCCGGATTCTTGCCTTTCTTCAAACAACGTCCATACGATGTTGTTGTAAATCCTTCGGATACGCCTCGCGCGATTTTTGTCTCTACATTCGACAAGGCGCCGTTGGCTCCCGATATGGAGTTTATTCTCAAAGACGAAATGTCTGATTTTCAGGCTGGTATCGATGTGCTGAGCAAATTGGCTCCCGTGTATGTAGGCATCGAAGCCGGCTCCAAGTTGTTCAGCCATATCAAGAATGCAACGGTTACGGCTTTCTCTGGATCGTATCCAATGAGCAACGTGGGCGTGCAAATCAACCATATCGCTCCAATCAACAAAGGTGAGACTGTGTGGACCATCACTCCTCAGGAACTGGTGTTTGTCGGACGTTTCGCTAATAAAGGCAAATTGGATTTTACCAAAACGGTGGCGTTTGCCGGTCCCTTCGCAGCCAATGCCGCTTATTATAAGGTGACTGTCGGTACCCCGGTGTCCGCCATTTGTGCCGCAAATATCAGCAACGGGGTAAAAGCCCGTGTGATTGCAGGCAACGTGCTTTCGGGCGAGAAAACCGACTGCGATTCGTACCTCAATCCGTTCGTCTCGCTGGTTTCGGTGATTGCCGAAGGCGACGAAACCCACGAGATGTTGGGCTGGATTATGCCGCGTTTCGACAAATATAGCGTCAGCGGCTCGTTCTTGTCGGGTCTTGTGCCCTGGTTGCGCAAGCACAAAACGTTTGACTTCGACACGCGTATCCTCGGTGGGGCACGCCACTCGATTATGTCGGGCGAATACGACAAGGTGTTCCCGATGGACATCTATCCCGAATTCCTGATCAAGGCCATCATTGCCGGTGATATCGATAAAATGGAGGCTCTCGGCATCTACGAGGTGGTCCCCGAAGACTTTGCCGCCGCCGAATTTGTCTGCTCTTCGAAAATGGAGCTGCAGAAAATCGTTCGCGAAGGACTCGATGCCATGCGTAAGGAAATGTGTTAATTTGAAAATCAATAGACTAAATAATGAATGCGTTAAGAAAATTGCTCGATAAAATGAAACCGACCTTCTCCGAAGGCGGCAAATTATCGATGTTCCGTTCGGTTTTCGACGGATTTGAAACATTCTTGTTCGTACCCAATGAAACTTCAAAGTCGGGTGTGCACATTCACGACGCCAATGACTCCAAACGTGTCATGATTATGGTGGTGATTGCCTTGATTCCGGCCTTGTTGTTCGGTATGTACAATGTCGGTTACCAACATTATCTCGCCATCGGCCAATTGGCAGAGACGGGCTTCTGGCCCATCTTCTGGTATGGTTTTTTGGCTGTGCTTCCCAAAATCATCGTTTCGTACCTGGTAGGTTTGGGTATTGAGTTTACCGTTGCCCAATGGAAGGGTGAGGAAATCCATGAAGGTTTCTTGGTGTCGGGTATGTTGATCCCGATGATTGTCCCGGTAGAGTGCCCGTTGTGGATTCTGGCTATTGCCACTGCGTTTGCCGTGATTTTCGCCAAGGAAATCTTCGGTGGAACGGGAATGAATATCGTAAACGTGGCGTTGATTACGCGTGCGTTCCTCTTCTTCGCCTATCCTTCGAAAATGTCGGGCGACAATGTATGGATCCGCACTGACGGTATCCTTGGCTTGGGCGAAGGTCAGGTTGTAGACGGGTTTACCGGTGCAACCCCGCTCGGTCAGGTGGGCTCAGCTGTCGAAAGCAATGTGCAAATCACCGATATTGCCGGTCAGGCTTCTTCGACCTTGGATGCGGTGATTGGCCTTATCCCTGGCTCTATCGGCGAAACAAGCGTTATCGCCATCGCCTTGGGCGCAATCCTGTTGCTTGTCACCCGTATTGCCAGCTGGAAAACAATGTTCTCAGTATTTGCCGGCGGTGCATTGACGGCGTTTTTGTTCAATGTGGCTGGTCCCGATACGGCAGTTGCCAATTTGCCTTGGTACGAGCATTTGATCTATGGCGGTTTCTGCTTCGGTGCCGTCTTTATGGCTACCGATCCGGTAACCTCAGCCAGAACTGAGACTGGAAAATGGATTTACGGTTTCTTGATCGGTTTCATGGCCATTACCATCCGTGTGTTGAATCCGGGTTACCCCGAAGGCATGATGCTTGCCATTCTGTTGCTGAACTTAATGGCTCCGCTCATCGACTACTGTGTGGTGCAAGTCAATATCTCGAAACGTGCCAAACGTCTCAAATCCATTAACAAATAAAATTGACGGCGATGAATACGAATAGCAATACCTATACTATTATTTACGCTTCGATTGTAGTAATCGTTGTAGCTTTCTTGTTGGCATTTGTCTCGAGCGCTTTGAGCGACCGCATTGGCAAGAATGTGGAATTGGACAAGAAAAAACAGATCTTGTCTTCGTTGAACGCCGATTTCTCGGGCAAAACGGACAGCGAAGTGGCCGATTTGTACACGGCAACCGTGAAAGCGGACTTGATTCTGAATGCGGCTGGCGAAGTGTTGAAAGAAAACGGTGGTTTTGCCGTTGAGGTCAAGGACGAAAACGCCAAAGACTTGGCTGAACGTCAGCTGCCGCTTTATGTATGCGAGTGGAACGGCGAAACCAAGTATGTGCTCCCGTTGCGTGGCGCAGGTCTTTGGGGACCGATTTGGGGCTATATCGCCTTGAACGCTGACAAGAATACGGTTTATGGTGTTTATTTCTCGCACGAATCCGAAACGCCGGGTTTGGGTGCCGAAATTACCAAGGACAAATTCAAATCGCAGTTTGCTGACAAGCAAATCCGTCGTGGCGATAACTTGACGTACATTTCAGTTGTCAAAAAAGGCAAGGAAAGCGAAGATACCGATTTTGTGTATGCCATTACCGGCGGTACCATGACCTCGAATGGCGTTGACGCCATGATTAAGGATGGTATGTCGCAATACGCTAATTTCTTAAACCAATAAAGAAGGAGTTTGAACTATGGGACTTTTTTCTAAACAAAATAAGGAGGCGTTTACCACTCCTCTGTTGAACAATAACCCGGTAACCGTGCAGGTGTTGGGTATTTGTTCTGCATTGGCTGTAACAGCCCAACTCGGACCGGCATTGGTCATGGGTATTTCGGTGACCATCATCGTGGCATTGTCCAACGTGGTGATTTCACTTTTGCGCAATACGATTCCTAATCGAATCCGTATCATTGTCCAACTGGTAGTGGTCGCCGCTTTGGTAACCATCGTCAGTCTGATTTTGAAAGCATTCGTTTATGATGTGAGTGTCCAGCTCTCGGTATACGTCGGTCTGATTATCACCAACTGTATCCTGATGGGCCGCCTTGAGGCGTTTGCCATGGCCAACAAACCTTGGGCATCGCTGCTCGACGGTCTTGGTAACGGTTTCGGCTATGCTTCGATTTTGGTAATCGTGGCGTTTTTCCGCGAGTTGCTTGGTTCGGGATCATTGCTGGGCTATCAGGTGATTCCCGAATCTGTTTACGAACTCGGCTACCTCAACAACGGCTTGATGATTCTGCCTCCGATGGCGTTGATTCTGCTGGGTTGTATTATCTGGGTGCAACGCGCTAAAAATCCTGAATTGTAAGAAACAGCAAAAATTTAACTGCAATGGAAAATTTATTGAATTTGTTTGTTAAGTCGATTTTTGTCGACAACATGATTTTCGCATACTTTTTGGGTATGTGTTCCTACCTTGCTGTTTCCAAAAACGTGAAAACGGCATTGGGATTGGGTACGGCGGTTACCTTTGTGCTGCTCGTTACCGTTCCGGTCAACTATTTGCTCAACAACTATGTGCTCAAGGCCAATGTCCTGGTCGATGGGGTTGACTTGAGTTTCCTCAGTCTGATTCTCTTCATCGCTGTGATTGCCGCTATCGTGCAATTGGTCGAAATGGTGGTGGAGCGTTTTGCTCCGGCCCTGTATGCCTCGTTAGGTATTTTCTTGCCGCTGATTGCAGTGAACTGTGCCATCATGGGTGCATCGCTCTTTATGCAGCAACGCGGATTCGCCAATGTGGGCGAGGCTACGGTATATGCGTTCGGCTCGGGCTTGGGCTGGATGTTTGCCATCGTGGTGTTTGCCGCCATTCGTGAGAAGATGGCCTATTGCGACGTCCCCAAACCTTTACGTGGCTTGGGCATTTCGTTCATCATGGTAGGCCTGATGGCAATTGCCTTTATGTGTTTCTCTGGTTTAAAACTTTCTTAAAGCAACAATGATAATGAATACTCTATTAGCAATCAATGCAACGATGATCGGTGTCAGCGTTGGCGTATTTTTGCTCATCATTCTCTTGCTGGTGATTTTGTTGTTGGTCGCCAAACGCTACCTGTCTCCGTCGGGTCCGGTCAAAGTCGTTCTTAACGGGGATAAGGAAATGGAAGTGGCTTCTGGTGGCGCTTTGTTGGGTACATTGGCTGCCGAAGGCGTTTTCCTGCCCTCCGCTTGTGGTGGCAAGGGCTCGTGCGGCCAGTGCAAATGCCAAGTGCTCGAAGGTGGTGGCGAAATTCTTCCGACCGAACAGGTTCATTTCTCGCGCAAACAACAAAAAGATCATTGGCGTCTGGGTTGTCAGGTCAAAGTCAAAGGCGACTTGTCGATTAAAGTGCCCGAATCGGTGTTGGGTGTAAAAGAATGGGAATGCGAGGTTATCTCGAACAAGAATGTGGCTACCTTTATCAAAGAGTTTAAGGTAAAATTGCCGGCAGGCGAGCACATGGACTTTGTTCCCGGATCTTATGCTCAGATTAAGATTCCCGAATACGACCTCAACTACAACGATTTCGACCGCGAGCTGATTGGTGACTTGTATGTGCCGGCTTGGGAAAAATTCGGCTTGTTCAACTTGAAACAGAAAAACACCGAACCGACCATCCGTGCCTATTCAATGGCCAACTATCCCGACGAGGGCGATATCATCACCCTGACCGTGCGTATCGCGACTCCGCCGTTCAAACCCAAAGACCAGGGCCCCGGCTTTATGGATGTTCCCTGCGGTATCGCCTCGACCTACATTTTCTCGCTCAAACCGGGCGACAAGGTGACGATGAGCGGTCCTTACGGCGATTTCCATCCGATATTCGACAGCAAGCGCGAAATGATTTGGGTCGGTGGTGGTGCCGGTATGGCTCCGCTTCGCGCACAAATCATGCACATGCTCAAGACACTCAATACGCGCGACCGCGAAATGCACTATTTCTACGGTGCCCGTGCCATCGACGAGGTGTTCTTCCTCGACGACTTCCTCGCTATGGAGAAGGAATATCCCAATTTCCACTTCCATCTGGCACTTGACCGTCCCGATCCCAAGGCCGACAGCCTGGGTGTCAAATATACGGCCGGATTTATCGCTCCGGTGATGGGCGACACCTACCTCAAGCAACACGAGGAACCAGAAGACATCGAATACTACCTCTGTGGTCCTCCAATGATGGCCAAGACCGTGCTCGACCTGTTGCACAGCCTCGGTGTTGAAGACGATATGATCCACTTCGACAATTTCGGTGGTTAACTATAGTAAAAAGCGGGAAGGCTAGTCTGTCCCGCTTTTTGTTTTTGAATTTACAGCTATATGATGAAACAGATTATTTCCACTTCACAAGCACCTGCAGCAATCGGGCCTTATTCCCAAGCAATCATGGCAGGCGGTTTTTTGTATGCCAGCGGACAAATTCCCATTGTACCACAATCGGGCGTTATCGAAGCCACCGACATTCAAGGACAAACCCATCAGGTGATGCGTAACATGGGCGCTATTTTGAGTGCTGCCGGTATGGATTACAGTCATGTGATCAAAACAACTGTTTTTATCGCTGACATGGCCGATTTTGCCGTGGTGAATGAGGTGTATGCCCAGTATTTCAAGGAGCAGGCCCCGGCTCGTTCGTGTGTGGCGGTAAAGTCGTTGCCCAAGGGTGCGCTGATCGAAATTGAAATGGTTGCTTACAAGGGATAGACATGGCAGAAGAATTGTTCCCTTTGGTGGATGTTGACGGCAGGGTAATTGGAAGTGCCTCCCGAAAAGACTGCCATAGCGGCTCCTTTAAGTTGCACCCGGTGGTGCACTTGCATGTGTTCAACTCCCGTGGCGAACTGTACCTGCAAAAGCGTTCGATGTCTAAAGATATCCAGCCGGGCAAGTGGGATACCTCGGTGGGCGGACATGTCGATTATGGCGAGTCGGTCAAAGAGGCGTTGCTGCGTGAAGCGCGTGAGGAACTTGGAATTGAGTCGGTTGAGGTGCACGAAGCATTCCGTTACGACTTCAGATCTAAGGTCGAATACGAACTGGTCAATGCCTACTGGTGTATTTACGACGGCCCGATAACACCCGACCCGGTAGAGGTGGAAGAAGGCCGTTTCTGGCCACTTCACGAAATTCGCATGCACATTGGGTATGGGGTGTTTACTCCGAATTTTGAACAGGAGTTCGGCCGCCTGATGACGGTGGTCGCCGATACCAAATTTCTGTTCGGTTGCCCGGATGTTCCTGTGAAAAATATGATCTTCGATTTTGGCGCCGTGTTGGTCGATTGGAATCCGCATTATGTGTTCGATCCATATTTTGGCAGTACTGAAAAAACTGACCGTTTCATTCGGGAGGTCTGTACCATCGAATGGAACGGAGAGGTTGACCGTGGCAAGCCCATTCGTCAGGCAACGGACGAGCGAATCGCGCTTTTCCCCGAATGGGAAAAAGAAATCCGGATGTATTTTGACGAGTGGATTCACATGATTGGTGACGCTCTTCCTGGTATGGCCGGTCTGATTCGCGAGCTCAAGGCCAAAGGGTACGGTGTCTACGGTCTGAGTAACTGGGCACGCGAAACATTCCGTTTGGTCGAAGACCGTTTTGAAGCATTCGGATTGCTCGACGGCTATATCATTTCGGGCGATGCCCATTTGCTGAAACCCGAGCCGGAAATCTACCGTTTGTTGTTACAACGCTATGGCTTGCAGGCTCAAGACTGCCTGTTTGTCGACGACAATGCCACCAATATTGTGGTGGGTGAGTCGCAGGGAATTCGCGGCATCCGCTTTACTTCGCCTGAGGCTTTGCGCGACGAGCTTTGCCGACGCCATATCCGATAAAGCAATCAGGTCCGCCGTTACGGTGGACCTGACGCTCTTTTCACTAATCATTGTCTAACAGCCATTGTCTGTGGCATTTGTTGTTTTGACCCTAAATCAGTGCAATGGTTTAAAAGCAGTCGAAAAAGATTAACACTGCTTTTTTTTGCTTTTCGTTCCGAATCCCTTATATTTGCGTTAACGAGTTCACTAACCAATAACGGAATTATGAAAAACAAGATTCTTTCGCTTTTCGCAATTTTATGGGCGACAACCTGCTACGCCCAAGATTTGCCGTATTGCCTGCCCGAAGACCAGGAAATAAGTCAGGCGGCCGTCAGTGCCTTTTTCGACTCTTTGATGTCGCAACCCCAAACGCGTATTCATGCCGCCATGGTGTTGAAAAACGGTTATGTGGTGGGAGAAATCCATCCCCAGCCGTTCAAACCCGAGTACGGACACGCGCTTTATTCCTGCTCAAAAACCTTTACGGCGATTGCCGTGGCCATGGCTTGCGAGGACGGATTGTTGCAGTATGATAGTCCTGTTCTTCCTCTGCTCGAAAAGGCATTTCCGCATTCCGTACCAGCTACTGTCTCTGACACGCTTCGCCGTTTGACGGTCACTCACTTGCTCGAAATGAGTTCGGGTTGGAAAGCGGATTGGGGATTGCGTAGCCGCTCCGAAAACTGGCTTCCGGAGTATTTGAACAGGCATTTCGATTTCGAACCGGGTAGCCAGTTTGAATATGACTCAATGGTAAGCTATATTTTGTCGGCTGTGGTACAGGCCGCAACCGGTCGTCAGTTGTATGACTATTTGCAAGACCGTTTGTTCGGTCCGCTCGGCATTGAGGCCGCATGGGAACAAAGCCCCGAGGGTATTTCGTGCGGCGGATGGGGCTTGTACATGAATGCCGCGTCGATGGCCAAAGTGGGGCAAATGCTTTTGCAGAATGGCGTTTACGACAACCGACGTTATTTGTCTGAAGCGTCTGTTCGGAAACTGGCGACTTGTCGGCGCACCGACACATGGGGCGACTGCTATGGAATGCATACATGGATTTTTAGCGAACATCCCGATGCCTATCGGGCCGACGGTGCATACGGACAGTTTGTTATTGTGCTTCCGAGCCAGAATATGGTGGTCGTGCTGACACAGTGTTCTACGGGTGATTTGGACCGCGAAATGGAACTTGTTTGGAAGGTTCTGTTATCGCAGGCTATATCGCAGAAACCCGTTAAATCGTTGGCGGCTTGGAAGAAACAACTCGCGAAGTACACTTTACCCACAGTGGTGGGGAACAGCAATGGTGTCAATCACCTTTGTCACCGCCAATGGACCTTGAGCGATAATCTGTTAGGGTGGAAAAACCTGAAACTGGAGCATCGTCCCAATATAGTCCGGCTGATTGTAACCGACATGAATGGGGTGACGGGAACCATTGATATGAGCTATAACCGCTGGAAAACCTCCTCGTCACAACTCAAACCGCTTAATGCAAGGCCTTTCAAGGGCAGTTTCTCCAATATTCCCGGTCCGTTTGTGACAGCAGGGTCGTATGCGTGGCAAAACGAGAATTTGTGCGCGCGCGTTTATTTTACCAATTGGTTCACTGCTGTGGATATTGTATTCAGACCAATGCCGCATGGCATGACCATGTACCTTTTGCCTTGTTACGAATCGGAATGGATTGAGGTGACGGCAAAATAACTTACCAGATCCGCACCCGGTTTTCGGGAGCGACGTACAACGAGTCGCCGGGCTTGACGTCAAACGCCTCGTACCAGGCGTCGATGTGGGGCAGGGTGCCGTTTACTCGCAGGTGCTGGCACGAGTGGACATCGTTCATGGTAAGCCGATGCAGCATTTCGGGCGTGGTGGTGCCGGCCCAGACGTTGGCGTACGACAAGAAGAACCGTTGCTCGGGGCTGAATCCGTTTTCTTCCTTAAGCGGATGTTTTTGGGTAGCCAGCTTAAATGCCTCGAAAGCCACGCTTACACCGCCATGATCGGCCAGATTTTCGCCCAGGCACAGGCGGCCGTTGCTATGCAGTTCGCCCGGGATTACCCACAAACTGTCGAAATACGTGGCCAAAGCGTCTGCCGGTTTCTTGAATGCCTCGACGTCGGCATCGCTCCACCATTGGCGCAGGTTGCCGTTTTTGTCGTATTGACGGCCCTGGTCGTCGAATCCGTGGGTCATTTCGTGGCCGATAACCGCTCCGATGGCGCCGTAGTTGACCGAAGCGTCAGCATTCGGGTCGAAGAACGGCGGTTGCAGAATGCCGGCGGGGAAACAGATCTCGTTGGTTCCCGGATTGTAATAGGCGTTGACGGTTTGTGGCGACATATACCACTCTTCGGGGTCAACCGGTTTGTTGTAATGCTTTTCCTTGTCGAATTCCCAACCAAACAGTTCGATCTGGCGTTTGTTTTCGTACAACGATAATTCGGGGTCGATTTTCAGTCGGCTCATATCGTCCCATTGGTCGGGATAGCCGATTTTTACTTTGAATGTCGACAGTTTTTCGAGCGCTACGGTCTTGGTCGGGTCAGACATCCATTCCTGTGCCTGGATGCGGTTGCCCAAAGCGGTTTTGAGATTTCCGACCAGCTCGAGCATCTGTTTTTTGCTCGACTCGGGGAAGTACCGCTTGACATAGATCTGCCCGAGGTCGTCGCTCATCACCGAATTGACGAAGTCCACCGCGCGTTTGTAACGGGGATGTTGTGTTTTTGCGCCGGTCAGCTTCTGCGAAAAACGGAAGTCTTCGGCAATAAAATCGTCGCTCAAACTCGTGGCCGCATCGCGAATGGTGTAGAACTCGTACAGGGTTTTCAACTCCTCGACGGGTGCACTGGCAAAATAGCGGCTGGCGTGTTGTATCACTTCGGGTTGCCCGACAATCACGGTGTCGGTGGCTTCGTAGCCGTATTGTTTGAGTATCTTGTCCCAATCGTAATGGGTTAGTTCTTGCAACTCTTTGACGCTCATTTTGTTGTAGTTATTTTCTGGATCACGCAAATCTTCGCGGCTGCGGCTCACTTGGGCCATTTCGGTTTCGTAGCGCATAACGATGTCGCGTTTTTGCACGGCAACGGCCGAATCGACCCCGCAGAGGCGGTACAAGGCGACGATGTGGTCTTTAAAGGCGTTGCGCACCGCTACCAGCGCCGAGTCGTCTTTGAGGTAGTAGTCGCGGTTGCCCAAACTCTTGCCTGCCTGCCACAGCCATACGGCGTGCTGGGTGCTGTTTTTGTCGTCCGCGCCAATCCCAATGCTGACAAACAGGGTGTGGTGGTCTTTGAGAATGTATTGCAAAAAGGCTTCGCGGTCGGGCAGTGCCTGTATCCGCTCCAGTTCGGGGCGAATGGGGGAGAACCCTTCTTTGTTGAGTCGCAGCGAGTCCATCATCAGCCGGTACAAATCGGCCACTTTCTGTTCCGAACTGCCTGAGGCATAGGTGTTTTGACCCAGCTCTTCGATGAGGTCGCGCAACCGGTCGCTATTGAGTTTGCCCAACTGGTCGAAGGTGCCCCAGCGCGGGTAACTCTCGGGTTGCGGGTTGTAGTCAATCCAATGGCCGGTGGCGAACCGATAGAAGTTGTCGCCGGCCTTTGCGGTGCTGTCGATGTT
>JAGACJ010000060.1 GCA_017614195.1 Paludibacteraceae bacterium | reverse complement strand
CGTTGGTGGAAAAAATCCGTGCGACAATCTAACGCTTTTTGCTCAAATATTTCTCGAGGCGGTCGAGGCCTTCGCGGATGCGTTCAATAGAGTTGGCGTATGAAAAACGCACATATCCTTCTCCTGCAGAGCCGAAATCGACACCCGGCGTAATGCCGACATGTGCGTTTTCGAGTACATCGAAGGCAAATTGAAGCGAATTCCCTGTAAATTTTCGCGCGTCGGCGAAGATGTAGAACGCTCCTTGCGGGTCGGTAGGGATGACAAACCCCATTTTGCGCAGTCGCTCGAGCATGTAAATGCGGCGCTCGTTGTACGTCTTACGCATGTTGTTCTCGAAGTCACTTTGGTCCTGCAGTGCGGCAATGCCAGCCCGTTGTGCCGTCGAAGAGGCACAAATCAAGAAGTTCTGCCCCATTTTTTGAATGGACGGCATGTAAGATTTCGGAGCAATGAGGTAACCCAATCGCAATCCAGTCATGGCATAGCGTTTGCTGAAACCGTTGAGTACAAATGCGTTATCGGTAAACTCAAGGATGCTGTGTGCCTTCCCTTCGTAAACGAGTCCGTGATAAATCTCATCGCTGACGATGGGCACATTGAGTTTTGACAGTTTTTCGTAGAAAACAGGCGAGAGCAACGTTCCTGTCGGGTTCATCGGAGAGTTGATGAAAATCGCGGAGGTCTTGTCTGTTATCTTGGATTGGATGTCTGCGATTTTGTATTGGAAGCCGTCGTCAGCTGACAGAGGTACGTAAACGGGTTTGCCGTGTGCCGCCAATACGAAATTGCTATAACAGGCATATCCTGGGTTTGACAGTATCACTTCGCTTTCGTCGTTGCAAAGCAAAATCATCGCTAATAAGATAGCGGGCGAGGATCCGGAGGTTACCAAAATCTGGCCGGGATCGATATGAACCCCGTATTCTGCAAGATATTTGGCCGCGATGGCCTCTCGCAACTCGGGGTCGCCAAGCGAGTGGGTGTAGTGGGTGCGATGCTCGCTGTATGCTTGATTGATGGCCTTATTGACACAAGGAGGCACGTCAAAATCGGGTTCTCCCACCTCAAGGTGTACGATATCAATGCCTTGGCGTTGCAATTCGTTGGCGCGCTCAAGCACATCCATCACAATAAAAGAGGTCATTTGGTCCACAAGCGCGTTGTGGGGCATATTTGGGTTAGTCATTATCGTCTTCGAGAGCTTTGATTCGTTTTAATTGGACAGGATCTTCTGTAATTTTGAGTTTTGGGTCCTTTTTGTATAAATCGAGTTTGTGAATGTTCCAAAGTGGCTTTTTGACTGCTGGTTCTATATGCTTTTCGTCATGAATGACGGGCTTTTGCGTGCCTTGTACGTCTTCGCGAATAAAGTGCAGGATCTCAGCGGTGTTTTCGCTAAATCCAAGCAATGAAACCTCGTGTCCGAAATTTTTGTAACGCGTGATTCGATGCGCCCATCCGGCTTTCCGAAATTTGCGCGAGAGGTATTTGGCCCCATACATACCCTTGCCGCAGATAACCGTGCGCGAGTAGGGGACGAGCTCGTCTTTTGTTCCGTGTAGAAAGAAGGTCGGATCGGGTTGCTGCTGAAAGTGGATTTTCTTATCGAATCGGGCAAGGGCTCCTGCGCACGATACGATGCCTCCGTAGTGAAACTCGGCGGGAAGCTTTTGAGCCAGCGGATGTCTGTTTTTGAGGTAATAGTCGGCTTGTAGCGAACTGATGGCACCGGCACTTGAGCCGACCAGCACGATTTGGTCCTTGCGAATGCGCAAGTCCTTGCTGTGTTGGGTAAGAAATACCGTGGCATCAATCAAATCTTCGACAGCCAAGTTGATGCTGAAGGCCAGCCGTTCGATGGCTTCTTTGGCATGTTTTGTCTTAAATCCTTTGAGTCCCAAACGGTAGTCGATGGCTACCCCGACGATGCCGTTTTCGGCCATGGCGGTCAAAAACTTTTGACAAGGCTTGGTGTCACGGCTACCTGTCATAAAGCCGCCGCCAAAGACGAATACCACGCACGGATGCTCCGACAAGGTGTCTTGGGGTTGGTAGACATCCATCTTAAGGGTGCAAGTGTCGTGTTGGGCAAAGACCATCGTGGTTGTTTGGATGGCTGCGGACGGGAGCACGCAAAAGACGGAACATAGTAGAAGGAATATGTTTTTTTTCATAAAATGACGTCTGATTTTACAAAAGTACACAATAATTGGCGGATTTCACTTAATTTTGTCCACAAAATGCGATGCAATGACTCAAGAAAAGAATATCGCTTTGTACGACCGTTACGAGCAGTCGCTACAAACCCAACTGTCAGATATGGCAGCTATGCGCGGCTGGTTTTCGGAACCCATGCCTGCGAGCACCGATTTGGAAGAAAAATGGCATGAACTGGCTCCCGACTATTTGAACGATGCGGTAGGCGAGTATGAACAATACCCCCTATCGGCATTGGCTTGGGCTGGTTTTGTCGGCTTGGCCGAGGCAGAGTGGTGGGAAGAAGACTGGCAGCACAACCGCATGCGAGGCTACCATTCTTTACAAGGTGTTGGTGGTTTTGACGATATGGATGAATTTATCTTGCAAAATATCTTGCACCTGTCGTTGGATTCTTCTGAGGCTGAAGAGTTGGGGACTCGCCTGCGGCTTTGCGCCGAAATAGCCAACGGCCGCCTGCGGCATGAAGGCGTTGAACCCGGTACGGTTGACGCATTTTACCTGTTCGTTAGAACCGTCCGTGTCATGTACCGCATTGGTGTGGCTTTGCGTCTGACGCAACTCGGTTATAAAATGGAGGAGCTGAAGGGAGGATCATAAATTGCCCGCATGTGCCTGCAGGTCACGGATACGTGCGGGCTCGCCTACTACCCAGATAATGTCGCCCGGCTGCAAAACCAAATCGGTATGCGGCTTGAGCAAGTCATCCTTACCGCGGTCAATTCCCACAATCAGCCCGCGGAAGCGAGTACGAATGCCACAATCGACAATCTTGACACCTGCCAGCGGTGAGTTTTCGGGAATCGGTACTTGGTACAACTGCATGTCGGGTAGGTTCGCTTCAATTTCCGAATTGCTTTTTTGCAATTCTTCCGCAAAATGCGCCAAGTTGCTGTCGGATCCCACAATTTGCACTTTGTCGCCCGGGAATACCGTACTGTCGGGCGACGGCATATTGATGTGATGTCCGTTTCGAACAATAGCCATCACATGTACGTCGTATTTGTGCCCCCAGTTGAGTTGGCGTAGCGTCTGTCCGCACCATGCCGAATTTTCGGGCATAACGATGTCGGTCAGGTGTATGTCTTTGGATTGCAACTGTCCTTCGTAGGTCGGACGATCTTTGATTTTTTCCATTTCCTTGAGGTTCAGATTGTTAAGGAAAATGGACTCCATTCGCTCTTGATTTCGTTTGAACAATCTCGAAAAAATCCAAAAACAAAGCAATGTGAGCGCAAAGCCGCCCATTACCGCCCAAAATGCAGGGTAGAGCACATGAATGCTAATCGTAACCACACTGATACCAAACACGATCCTGACGATTACAAGCGCCAAGATGGAGGACCTGTTTAACTCCCGGTCGTTCCACCATTGCCAAAACGTGGGGTCAAACACATTTTTGAACATTAGCGGCCACAAGAAAAACAACTGGATTAGCAGCATTACGAATGTACTGGTAATACGTGCAGATGTTTCGGGCAGAATTTTCTGTAAAAACGGGAAACCTACATAAATCATCAGCAGCGATACGGCCAGCACCAATACACCGTAGATCAGCAAAGGCGAAAGCATGCGCTGTAGTAACGGTTTCCATTTGCTGGAGTGGTGTACCAGATCCGATCCGCTACTGTAGCGTTCGATATTGCGGCGCAGGGATTCGGGGAGCCGTGGCTCTATCCACTCGGATACAGGCTTGGCTGCGCGAATCATATAAGGTGTGGTAAATGTTGTGATGACCGATACGGATACGATAATGGGGTAGAGAAATTCGCTGATGGCGCCCAAACTGATGCCCAATGTAGCGATAATGAAGGAGAATTCACCCACCTGTGCCAGACAGTAGCCACATTGCATGGCAGTCTTGAAATTCACGCCACCCAACAAGAAGGCAATCGTCTCGATAGTGCTGCGCCCGAAAATCATCACAAGGGCGATGATGAGGATGGGAAGCCAATATTGTACCAGCATAGTAGGGTCAATCATCATGCCTACCGATACAAAAAAGATGGCGCCAAACAAATCCTTAATAGGGGTGACAATGTGCTCAATGCGTTCTGATTCGATGGTTTCGGCAAGAATAGACCCCATGACGAAGGCTCCGAATGCGGCCGAAAATCCAGCGACCGAAGCCAGTACCACCATGGCAAAGCAAAGCGACAGACTGACAATGAGCAGTGTTTCGTTGTTGAGACTTGACTTGAAGTGACGTAACAGTAGCGGAATCAGGTAAATGCCCAACAAGAACCACAATATCAAGTAGAAGAAGATGCTTCCTACACTCTTGAGCAACGCCAATCCGTCGAGTCCTTTCCCTTCGCCAAGTGTACCAAATAGCAACATCATCACAATGGCGATGATGTCTTCGAGAATCAGTACGCTAAATACAAGCGAGGCGAATTTTTGCTGCATCAGGCCCAAGTCGCCAAAGGTCTTGATGACAATGCTGGTTGAGGCAATGGCCATCATACCGCCCAGATACAGCCCGTCCATTCCGCGCCACCCGAAACTATATCCCAATAACAGACCGATGACAATCATCGAACACAAACTCACCGATACGGCAATAAATGGGGCGGTGCCGATTTTGAACAGTTTTTTGAAACTGAATTCGAGACCTAAGGTGAACATTAGGAAGATGATGCCGATTTCGGCCCAAGTCTCGATAGACGAACTGTCGAGGATGGATTGTGTATAAGGCATGTGTGGACCCGCCAGAAAGCCTGCGACAATGTATCCCAATACAACGGGTTGTCTCAGACGCTTGAACAGCAAAGACATCAAACCGGCGCAAAGCAGAATGTAGGCCAGATCGGAGATGAGTGGCGGTAAAACTTCCATACCTGAATGTTTGTGTTATTGTTGGCAAAGATACAAAAAAAAAGAGGAGAAACCGTTTGTTCTCCTCCTTTTGTTGCTTCGCCGGTATTTTCTTATTTTCCGAAATAGCGTTTGTACAGTCCTTCGAAACCTTTCCCGTGACGTGCTTCGTCTTTGGCCATTTCGTGAACGGTGTCGTGGATGGCGTCAAGATCTTGCTGTTTGGCATTGCGCGCGATACGCATTTTGTCTTCGCAAGCACCGCTTTCGGCTACCATGCGTTTTTGCAAGTTGGTTTTGGTGTCCCAAACCACATCGCCCAACAATTCGGCGAATTTTGCACAGTGTTCGGCCTCTTCAAAAGCATAGCGTTTGAAGGCCTCTGCGATTTCGGGATATCCCTCGCGGTCGGCTTGACGGCTCATGGCCAAGTACATTCCGACTTCGGTGGCCTCGCCCATAAAATGCGCGTTGAGGTCTTTTTTCATTTCGTCGCTGGTGTTTTTGGCAATGCCTACTACATGTTCGGTAACAAAGGTAAGGGCTGCGCTTTCGTCAAGCACGTTCCATTCAACCAATTGTTTGCATTGGGGACATCTTTCCGGGGCTTCGTTGCCTTCGTGTACATAGCCGCAAATCGGGCATACAAATTTTTTTGCCATAATATGTGTTTGTTAAATAATCAAATGTGCAAATATACAATAAAATCCACGTAATCAAAGAGGAAAATGTCAAATTGTTGAAAAAAGTGGTTTTTTGGGGCGTTTTTTTACTTGATTTCCATTTTCACAATATTTCTCACTTTTTTGAAAAAATACTCAAATTACGGCGTTTTTGCTACACAAATATTCTCAAATCCGCTTCAAACTGATTATGTGTGTGATAACGAAAAATAATAATCCTTACATTTGCCATGTCGGTTTCGACCTTAAATCAAAAATCTTATATCAAAAAACTATGAAAACCAAAATCATTGCGCTCGTCGTGGCAGCGATCCTGTCGTCTGTCAGCTGCTTTGGAGCAAGTATTGAGCAGGTGGGTGGAGGATTGAAACTTAATTTCGAGAAT
>JAGACJ010000059.1 GCA_017614195.1 Paludibacteraceae bacterium | reverse complement strand
AAGGTTGGCTGGCGTATTCCCGTAAAATTGCCATTCAATTGGCACTCTCGATGAAACGGCAAGGACTTTCCAGAACCGACATTGCCAATCGCATGGGGTGTTCTCCGCAATATGTTTCGCGTTTGCTTAAAGGGGAGGAGAATCTCTCGCTTGAAACGATTTGCAAACTCGAAGACGCCCTCGAAGAACCTATTTTGAAAGAGGTGTTCGCATAGACCTCACCCCTGGCCCCTCTCCACTGTGGAGAGGGGAGATTTTTCTTTCCAAAATTCCTTTCTAGTCGCAAAATTTCGCTACCTTTGACCTTCGGTCGAAAACAGACCGTCATTCATCTTAGTTTGCTATTCATATGAACGACATTCAACTAATACAAAACAAAATTTTTGAAGTTAGAGGCCGGCGTGTGATGCTTGACACCGATTTGGCAGAACTTTATCAAGTAGAGACTCGTGCGCTTAATCAAGCTGTAAAACGTAACGAAAATCGATTTCCTGAAGATTTTATGTTTCGACTAACTATCGCTGAGTGGAACGAAATCTCATCACAATTTGTGATGACATCAAGATCAAAACGTCCGAAGTCTGCCTTGCCGTTGGTTTTTACAGAACATGGTGCATTAATGCTTTCTAGTGTATTACGGAGTGATGTGGCAACAGAAATAAGCATCAAAATTACTCGTGCGTTTGTAGCTATGCGACAAGCTTTGGTAACTTTGTCGGTTCCCTCGAAGTTGTCTGAACTACAACATAGTATTGATGACCTACGTAATGAAATCAACGAAATCCTCGCTAACCAGAATGACATCAACGAAGGCACGCAAGCACAAATTGACGCAATCAGCGAAGCCATAGCGGAACTACAAGCAAAGGAGCCTAAACCATTCACAAGGCGGAAAATTGGATTTATCCGGGATTAAAATAATCCTCTTCAATAATTTTACTTCCCGCTTCTCCTTCGGTTGCCCGGTCAATTGTTGCCTTTGGAACGGTTGTGGGTTTTGCAGAGCATCTGGCAGTTGTCGATGGAGGTGGCACCGCCTTTGCTCCAAGCCGTAACATGGTCGGCATCCATTTCGTTTTGCCCCCAAATTTTGGTACGGTTGGCATCTTGGCCGATTGCACAAAGAGGGCAGTTGGAAACACCGTCTGCTTTGGCGGCAAGAGTTTGCTGCTTGTAAACGGCTCTTTTGGTTGCCTCGTCGAATATGCGAATGTCAAGCAGTTTTTTGTCGGTGCATCCGCCCAGCACATATTCAAAAATGCCTTTGCGGTTCTTCACGTAAGGATCGGCGTAGAGTTCCTGCACTTTGGCGGAAACCTCTTGTGGATTATACGAGCTTGAATGGAACCGTTCGTACAACTCACCCCATTTCAATCCACACATTTCGCTCTCCACATCGGTAAACACGCCCGAAACCCAATCGATGACGGTGGTAAAGTAGGTTTTGAGCTCGTTAATGTTGCTATCTTGGCGATGACGGCTCATATAGTCGCCCACTTGGCCGCGGCTCACCCATTCGAGCGCGGTGTGCAAAAAGTCCTGCCGATTGACACTCCCCCTGACATAGGCGCTCCACTTCTGCACATTGGCGTTTTGGCTATTCGAAAACTCTTCTTTGGCCTTGGTGACAAACGGACCCGAATACACCGCATTCAACAACTCCTGCTCGTTGAGGGGCACTCCGGCGATGTTGATGGTTTTGAACCACTCTTTGATTTCGGTTTCGGTGCCCTCGCACTCGTACACCAGCAGTTGGTAATTGTCGATCAGTTGTTTTTGGTCTTCGGCGAGCGAGGTATAGTATTGCGGAATGTTGTTTTCGTCCATAATCGGGAGTTTGCCGGTTACGAAACGCCCGATAGAGGTGATGCGTTGCTGCCCGTCGAGAACCTCCAAGTTATTGTCGCTCACTTTGTTAAAGTAAATCAGACCCAACGGATAGCCTTTGAGCATGGATTCTATGACGGCGACGTCCTTTTTGCCGTCGGCGTAGATGTAGTTGCGTTGGTACTCGGGTTGAATGGTGAGTTTGCCCGACAACCCGAACAGTCCCTTGCCTTCCAGTTCGTTATAGACAAAGCCGTTGCAAATGTCTTTTACGGTGTAAGTTTTTAGTGTTGCTTCCATAGTGTTGGGGTTTTATTGTTTTTTGCGGATGAGAATACGAGCATAAGTTTCTTTTCCTCCTATTGTAAAACGATGCCCATATTTAGGGTTATCTTCTACATATCGATCTAAACCTACAATCTCAAACTGCTCAGGGCAATACTTGTCCAAAAACGAAATCGGTACACCCATCACTCCATCATAATCCGATGGTATGGCATCGGTATAAGGCACTTCGATGGCATCGTAATTATCGTATTTCTGATACCCGACACCTTTTACCTCCTTGTGTTTGCTGAATTTGATATTATCTGCCATAGTCATCAACGACAGCGGTTGGTGACGACGACCATGGTCGAGATTGGTAAGCCAAATAACACCAGAAACTCGAATCATACCTTCCACATGATTGCCAGCCGTTGCATAATCTTGATACGTAGAATGAAAATGTGTGGCTCCGCCTTTAAAACCCTTTCCTAACCAAATCTTATTGTATTTTATCAACGGGAAGACTTCTTTATATGTAATGGAATTTTGATGTCCGATAATAATAAACTGCTTATTTACCTTTATAATCCATGCCAAGAACTCTCTAAAGAGTGAAAAAGGAGGATTTGTGACAATAATATCAGCCTCATCGCGCAAATTCTTCACTTCGTCACTACGAAAGTCACCATCACCTTCAAGATACTGCCATTGCAAATCTTCTATATCTATCCGACCGCTTTGGTTGGTATCGTGGTCCAGAACAAAAATTTTACCTTTGTT
>JAGACJ010000058.1 GCA_017614195.1 Paludibacteraceae bacterium | reverse complement strand
GGCATTGTTTATCAGATAATCGATGTGACCGTATTGCCCAACGACCTCGTGCGCGAAACGCTCGAGCGTGAGTTTGTCCGACAGGTCACCCACAAAATGAGCGCCTTCCTGATGGTCGATTATGCAGACACTGGCGCCGTTGCGCTGGAACTCGTCGGCTATGCAACGGCCAATGCCCTGCGCACCACCCGTCACAACGGCTACTTTACCTTCGAAATTGTTCATTTTCAGCAGAATCGGTTATTAGAAGAATTTGACAATGTCGTCGAGATTCTTGTGTTGCGGAACTCTCGGCTCGCCGCTGCGGTAACCCAATGAGATTACGGCGGTAATTGTCTCGCCCTCAGGTATTCCGAACAGGCGGCGCAGAGCATCAGAATCGCGCATACCCATTATCAGAGTGTCGAATCCCATAGCGCGGGCTTTAAGAACCAGGTAGCAGTTGGCCAGACCGTTATCGTATGCACCCCAAAGGTCGCCCAAATCGTTGGCTGGATTGCCGTTGAAGAAGCCCGATTTACCGCGTTCGAAAGTCGAGATAATCAGCACTGGCGCGCCTTCAACATTGCGGCGGTTGCCACCGATGTAGTTCTTAACCGAATCGACCATTGCGGCGCTTTGTGCCACGTAATATTTTGTTGGCTGCTGATTTGCCCACGAAGGTGCTTCCTGAGCGCTTGTCAGCAGCTCGCGTACCTCGGCCTCGCTGATGGTTTTGGTGGCATCGTAGCTGCGTACGCTGCGGCGCGTTTTAATCACATCGTCGAACGACACACTATTTGAGGTCACTTGACCGCTGTTGTTGCAGCCGACCAGTGTGGCCGCCAATGCAACTGTGAAAAGGATTTTTCGCATACACTCAAAAGATTTTGGAAATAGATTTATTTGTTTTTGTTACCACTTAGGTAACCGTTGATCATTTCGAGAAGAAGGGTGCCGGAAATGGGTTTCGACACGTAATTGTCGCATCCGCAGGCCAGAATCTCTTCGCGTTCGCCAATGAGGGCAAACGCTGTTTGGGCAATAATCACCATTTGCGGACGGATTTTTTTAATCTCGGCGGCAGCGGCTTTACCATCCATGCCGGGCATCATTATATCCATTAATGTAAGATCGATGTCGGGTTGGTTAGTGACAGCATCCACAGCTTCAATACCGGTTTTTGCCCACACAATTTCAGCATCGGTTTTCTTTAATAATGCCTTGAGAAACAAATAGTTGGTATATTCGTCTTCGGCGATGAGGATTTTTTTCCCGCTGAAATCGTATTTGTCCATATCACGAATTGATTTTTCAATGATATCCAAAGGTATAAAAAAATTGTAGTTTTGCGTGCATCACACAAATCATCGCGATGGGCAGAATAAACATAATCGGACAGGAAGGCGCGGAAACAGCCGTGCTTGTGGGTGTAATCACACAGGAACAAGACGAAGCGAA
The DNA here is from genome assembly GCA_017614195.1 of Paludibacteraceae bacterium. Classification (GTDB taxonomy): domain Bacteria; phylum Bacteroidota; class Bacteroidia; order Bacteroidales; family Paludibacteraceae; genus Enterocola. The sequence goes on along the minus strand of JAGACJ010000058.1, from coordinate 1,430 downwards.
GGTAAACGAATATCTCGACGAACTTGCTTTTTTAGCCGATACGGCCGGTGCGGTTACTGTCAATCGCTTCACGCAAAAGATGGACAAACCCAATGGTGCCACTTTTCTGGGATCGGGAAAGATTAAAGAAGTTGCCGAGTATGTAGAGGAGAACAATGTCAGTCTGGTGATTTTCGACGACGAGCTGACACCCACGCAGTTGCGAAACCTTGAGAACATGTTCAAGGCTCGCGTGCTCGACCGTACCAACTTGATTCTCGACATTTTTGCCCAGCGTGCTCAGACGGCTCATGCCAAAGTGCAGGTTGAGCTGGCGCAATACCAATATCTTCTGCCCCGCTTGACGCGAATGTGGACCCACCTCGAACGCCAACGAGGCGGTATTGGAATGCGTGGTCCGGGTGAAACTCAGATAGAGACCGACCGTCGTATCATTCTCGATAAGATTGCGCATCTGAAAGAACAACTCGGCAAGATTGACAAACAGATGGCCACACAGCGTAAAAACCGCGGTCAGATGGTGCGCATTGCGCTTGTGGGCTACACCAACGTCGGCAAATCAACCATCATGAACATGCTGAGCAAAAGCGATGTGTTTGCCGAAAACAAACTGTTTGCCACGCTCGACACCACTGTGCGCAAGGTGGTGATTGGCAATCTGCCGTTCCTGCTATCGGATACGGTTGGGTTCATCCGCAAACTGCCTCACAATCTTGTCGAATCGTTCAAATCAACACTCGACGAGGTGCGCGAAGCCGATATTCTGTTGCACGTTGTCGACATTTCGCACCCCAACTTTGAGGAGCAGATTGATGTGGTGAACCGTACTTTGCAAGAGATTGGCGCGCAGAATATACCCACTTACGTAGTGTTTAACAAAGTGGACAACTATCACTACGAACCGCTAGGCGAATTCGACCTTCAGCCTGCTACCCGCAACAACATTCCTTTGGACGAATTGAAGCGTTCGTGGATTGCCAAAAATAATCTGCCGTGCATATTTATCTCGGCCAAGGAACATCTTAATATCGATGAGTTCCGCAATTTGATTTATGAAAAAGCCCGCGAAATTCACGCCGAACGGTATCCTTACAACAACTTTCTGTTTGATACGTTCGATGAGAACGGGGAGAAATAGATTGTTGATAGACTATTCCCTAAAATACCCCAAACTCTTCACCACAGGGTCGAAATCGTAGTAACGGGCTTGCACAAAATCGCCGTTACTCAGCCGAAGGTAGAAATTGTCAGGATCGGTGTTGCCGTCGGACAGGTGGCGTACAAAGGCGCGGCACCATACTTCACGGCCGTCGGTTGAGGTTACCGATAGCGTATAGAGCGGCTGTGTAGCTGTTATTGAGTCGATTTGTGGCTGCGGAAGTTGTACGTAATCAGCAAATTCCTTGCGGGCAAACTGCGCCACAAACATT
>JAGACJ010000057.1 GCA_017614195.1 Paludibacteraceae bacterium | reverse complement strand
TCCGGAAATACATCCGGTATTACAATAACGATAGAATCAAACTGAGGCTAAAAGGAAAGAGCCCGGTGCAATACCGAGCTCTGTTCCAATCTCAAGCCTCGTAACTAATGTTAAACCGTCCAACTTTTGGGGTTCACATCAAAATCTTTCGGGGGATTCTTTTATTTCCTATGCAATTAGCCGGATTAGCGGCAGAAGTGTTTCTGATAGCAGAAGGTGTATCCCAACATAATCTCATGCGTACCTGCGCTTTGGGTAATCAACGAGTTCAAATCCAAAGTGAAGGCGTACGCGATTTGGAATTTCTGGATCCGGAAGCCAAACATCGGCATAAAGGTCTTGGCTTGGATATTGCCGGCATCCCAGCTATGACGATACGACGCCTGTACCCAATAGCCCCATTTGTTCGACACATCCTGGCCAAACTTAACATTGAGGTCCATTGCGATGTCGAGATAAGCATCCATCTTCAACATCAGCATCGGTTCCAAATACGTGTTGTTGTTCTGCAAGTCGATGGTATAGCCACCAAACAAGAACGCCGTAAACGGTGCGGGATTTTCTTGCGAGCCGTACAAAGTGGCGCGCATCGGAATCAGGTTGGTCATCGACAAGCCGACGAAACCGCCGTAAGATTTGTAATAAACACCAAAGTTGGCGTTAGGAGCCCAACCGTTGAGGTAATCATCGGCAAAAGCCCTATCGTCCAAAGCGTTTGGATCTTTGTCAAAAATTTCTTTGTTAATATAGAAATAGTTGAATTTGAACGACACACCGAAAGACAACTGGCGGTCGTATGTTTTACGCTTGGTATATTGACGGCCCTTCGACAGAGGAATGTGGTAAGCAAATGTAAATTGGCCGCCAAGACGGTTCGAATATCCATTGCGGTCATTGTACAAGTATCCGCCCAAACCGACATTATTGATACGGCCTTTGGCAGTCAGCACCTGTGTCATTGGAAAATCATCCATACCGACCCACTGGAACTTGTTGGTCAACATAAAGTGGGTACAAGGTTCTGCACCTGCCAATGCAGGATTCACCAGATAATAATTGAAATGGTATTGGTCATAAACGATTTCCTCTTGAGCAGAAAGTGTAGCCACTCCAGTCAATGCAAAAACCATCAGCACCAGATATTTTTTCAATCTCATAGTATCGTATTTTATTTAGTAAGGTTATGCCTAAATGTTTTTACGTATAAGACGTCATGCGTACCCATAACGTCTACAAACGACAAAAGTAAAAATATTCTTTGAATGTTACAAACATTAGCGGACATTTTCAACGAAAAAATGAAAAATATTTTTACAAACAGTTAAAAATTTAACTTTCGATAACCTAAAAGTTATAAACAATCCAACCGTAACCTTTGGATTATTATTAAATTTGCTACGCAAAAGAAAAGAAAATGGCAAAGTCGTCGGAAACGCCTCTCATGAGGCAGTATTTTGAAACAAAAAAATTGAATCCTGATGCGGTTCTGCTCTTTCGCGTAGGCGATTTTTACGAGACCTACGGTCCTGACGCAGTAATAGCGGCCGAAGTGCTTGGCATCACGCTTACCAAACGCTCAAGCGTTACAGCCGACAGCATCGAGCTTGCCGGATTTCCGCACCACGCCCTCGACAACTACCTACCCAAATTGGTGCGTGCCGGTTATCGGGTAGCCGTCTGCGACCAATTGGAAGACCCCAAAACCACAAAAACGCTTGTAAAACGGGGAATCACCGAATTGGTAACCCCCGGTGTGGCCTACAACGACAATGTACTCGACACCAAGTCCAACAACTTTGTGGCAGCTGTGCACGCCATCAAATCATTGTTCGGAATCTCGTTTCTCGATATCTCGACCGGCGAATTCCTGGTTGCCGAAGGTTCGGCCGAATACGTCGAAAAACTCATTGGCAGCATTGCCCCGAAAGAGTTGCTTACCGAAAAAGGCAAAGACCTGCCCCTGCCGTCACTAACCTCCGGCAAATACTCGGTCTATCGGCTCGATGATTGGGTTTTTACGGGCGACGCTGCCGAGGTACGTCTGCTCAAGCAGTTTGACACCGCTTCGCTCAAAGGGTTTGGCGTAAGCGGAATGACTGCCGGCATTGTAGCGGCAGGTGCCATTTTGCACTATCTTGACCAGACGCAACATTTGCAGACCGGGCACATAACCTCCTTGTCACGACTTGTCGAAGACCGCTATGTATGGATGGACAAATTCACCATTCGCAACTTGGAATTGTTTGCTCCATCTTCGGGTGAGGGAAAATCTTTGATGAATATCCTCGACTTGACGCTGACTCCGATGGGCGGCCGGTTGCTCAAACGATGGGTAGCCTTCCCGCTTAAGGACAAAGACGCCATCGAAAACCGTCAGAATCAAGTCGATTCATTCTTTAAGGAAACCGCTTTACGCGAAACGCTAATCGAGCAACTGCCACAAATCGGCGACTTGGAGCGCATCAGTTCAAAAGTTGCCGTTGGCCGTATCACACCACGCGAAATGGCCCAACTCAAATGTGCCTTGCAAGCTATCGCCCGAATCAAAACCGCCTACCAGCAGACATCGTCCGAAACGGCGGCTTTCGGCGATGGGTTGAACGACTTGCAGGCATTGGCACAACTGCTCGAAGAGCGTTTGGTACCCAACCCACCCATCGCCGTAAACCGGGGAACCGTCATCCGTGACGGAGTGAGCGAAGAACTTGACCACTACCGGCAGTTGGCCAATGGCGGACGCGAATACATCGAGCAATTGCAAAACAGAGAAAGCGAGCGCACCGGCATACCCAGTCTGAAAATCAGTTACAACAACGTGTTCGGGTATTACATCGAGGTACGCAACACCCATAAAGACAAGGTGCCACCCGAATGGATTCGCAAACAGACGCTGGTCAATGCCGAACGCTACATCACCGCCGAACTCAAAAAATACGAGGAAGAGGTTTTGGGTGCGACAGAACGTATTCAAATCCTTGAGACGCAACTGTTTGCAGAGTTGGTGGAAACTGCTGCAAAAGAGGTTCCCATATTGCAGCAAAACGCCTCCAAAATTGCCACAGTCGATGTGTTGTTGTCTTTTGCAGAGCGGGCCAGACAATCCAATTACGTACGTCCTGTCATTGCCAACGACCGACTGCTCGAAATCAAACAGGGTCGTCATCCAGTCATCGAGAGTCTAATGCCAGTCGGTGAGTCTTACATCGCCAACGATGTCACACTCGATGCCGAGCGCCAGCAGATCATCATTATTACCGGTCCGAATATGGCCGGTAAGTCTGCCCTGCTCCGCCAAACAGCCTTGATCACTTTAATGGCGCAAATCGGCAGTTATGTACCGGCAGAGGCCGCCCATATCGGTTTGGTTGACAAAATATTCACCCGTGTGGGTGCAAGCGACAATATTTCGATGGGCGAATCCACCTTTATGGTTGAAATGACAGAGGCCGCCACCATCTTGAACAATGCCACTCCGCAAAGTCTGGTACTGTTCGACGAATTGGGACGCGGTACCAGCACCTACGACGGTATATCGATTGCATGGTCGATTGTCGAATATTTGCACGAGCAACCCACGGCGGCTGCCCGCACATTATTTGCCACGCACTACCACGAGTTGAACGAGATGGAATCCAGTTTTGCCCGTATCAAAAACTTCAATGTTTCTGTTAAGGAAGAAGACGGCAAAGTGATATTCCTCCGTAAACTGGTGCCCGGCGGAAGCGAACACAGTTTCGGTATTGAGGTGGCGAAACTTGCAGGCATGCCCAAATCGATTGTCAAACGTGCCAACGAAGTGCTGGCCGATTTGGAAAACGCCCACCGCGAAGACAAGAGGAAACACGTTTCGTCGAAGCCTGTCAAAGAGATAGCCAATCACCGCGAAGGCATGCAATTGAGCATATTCCAACTCGACGACCCCGTGCTGATGCAAGTACGCGACACGATTTTGAATGTGGACATTGACCGGCTCACCCCTCTCGATGCCCTCAACAAATTGTCTGAAATCAAACGGATCCTGAATGGGAAATAAAAAAAACCGTGCGATTTGCACGGTTTTTTTATTGCATAGACGCGACGCGGCGCGCCACGTCTATGCATATCAATCGGCAATCAAATCGTTGCCGTTCATCTCTGCCGGACAAGCAATGCCCATGATGTGCAGGATGGACGGAGCGACATCAGCCAAAATTCCATTTTTAACCTTGGCGTTCTTGTTTTCCGTCACATATACAAAAGGAACAGGATTCAACGAGTGCGCCGTGTTAGGCGTTCCATCGGGGTTGAGGGCATTGTCTGCGTTACCATGGTCGGCAATGATAATCACCTCGTAACCGGCAGCCTTGGCAGCCTCTACGGTTTCTTTCACGCAAGCGTCCACAGCAACAACGGCTTTTTCAATGGCCTCATACACACCAGTATGGCCCACCATGTCGCCATTGGCATAGTTCACCACGATAAATTCGTATTTCTCCTTTGCGATTTCGGCTACCAAAGCGTCTTTCACCTCGTATGCGCTCATTTCGGGCTTCAAATCGTAGGTTGCGACTTTGGGCGAGTTAATCAAGATACGGTCTTCGTTCTCATACGGGGTCTCACGTCCTCCGTTAAAGAAGAAGGTGACGTGGGCGTACTTCTCGGTTTCGGCAATGTGCAGTTGCTTCATGCCTTTGGACGAAAGGTATTCGCCCAAGGTGTTCTGCACGTTTTCCTTGTCGAACAGAATGTGCACGCCCTTGAACGAAGCATCATACGGCGTCATGCAGAAATACTGTAGGCCCGGAATGGTTTTCATGCCTTGTTCTGGCATATCTTGTTGGGTCAGCACCACGGTGATTTCCTTGGCACGGTCGTTGCGGTAGTTGAAGAAAATCACCACATCGCCTTCTTTTATGCGTCCGTCAACGGTACTGTTGACAATAGGTTTCACGAACTCGTCGGTCACACCTTCGTCGTACGACTGTTGCATGGCAGCCACCATATCGGTTGCTTTTTTGCCTTCGCCATTGACAATCAAATCGTAAGCCACCTTAACACGCTCCCAGCGTTTATCACGGTCCATGGCGTAATAACGGCCGATAATCGAAGCAATCGAACCAGTGGTCTTGGCCAAATGGGCCGACAGTTGTTCGATAAAGCCTTTGCCACTTTTCGGGTCGGTGTCACGACCGTCCATAAAGCAGTGCACAAACGTATTGGCGATGCCGTATTGTTGAGCGATTTCGGTCAGTTTGAACAAATGGTCGAACGACGAGTGTACGCCACCATTTGAAGTCAAGCCCATGATATGCACCGACTTGCCGTTTTCCTTGGCGTACGAAAAAGCACGCACGATTTCTTTGTTGTCCAGAATCGAGTTGTCTGCACAAGCCTTGTTGATTTTTACCAAATCCTGATATACCACACGGCCGGCACCGATATTCAGGTGACCTACCTCCGAGTTACCCATCTGACCGTCAGGCAAACCGACATTTTCGCCAGAGGCCTGCAATTGACTGTTGGGATAGTTTTTTACCAAATAATCCCAATAGGGAGTCGGTGTACAAGAGATTACATCGGCTTTGTCTTTTTTGCCGATACCCCATCCGTCAAGGATCATCAAAAGCGCTTTCTTTTTCATATCGTTGTTGTCTAAAATTTTCCGTCGCAAAATTACAATTTTTTGACGGAACGCGGCGGCTTTTACCCGAAAATATTACGCATAGGGTTATGGCACTACCACGAAGGGTATTTTTCGCCTTTGGTGAAATCCGTCGCCTTCCACCTCGCTCACGACCAGATAAATACCGGGGGCGACCGCACGCCCTCTCGCGTCAACGGCATCCCACCAGACATATTGGCAACCGTTGGCCGCCGCTCCGTCAATCAAAGTGGATAAGGTCTGTCCGTATGGGCTGCAAACCGTCAGGTGCACATACACATCCTGCGCAAACGAAAGACAGATACCCAGACGATCGTCCACTCCGTCGCCATTGGGCGAAACTTGTGTCGAAAGCAGACGGATTCCCGCAGATTGGTTTTCGAGACCAATCACCACCATCGGATTAGGCAGTCCGGGGCTACCGTATTGATAGGCCATCCCCGCCGAAGCCCACTCAGCAGTACCTTGCAAGCGTTCGAGCGCAACGCCTTGTGTTGTCTCCAAACGCTGATTGTGCATCATACCGTTATAAAACAACGAATCAAGCACATTCCCATCATTATCGTAAAGCCAGACTTCACCGCTATCGGCCGCGAAAGCAGGCATTTTTGGCATTGTCACAAATGCTCCGCTGTCATGGTGAGAATAAGTGTCCGCCACCCATTTCGTATCGGTGGCCAACAGGGCATAGCCGCCAGAAAGAAGGGGTCGTGCAGGAAGTGCCACTTTGGTTTTTCCATTGCCTATCTGCAAACAATCGAGCGATACCGTACTGTCGCTGGCATTGTACAGCTCCACATAATCCACACCGCACTTTGCCGGCCAAGTCAGCACCTCGTTCAACAAGACATCGCCGCAAGCGGGTTTCCACGGTTCAACAAACGGCTCACCGCTACTTTCAACAGCACAAAAACGGAATCCTTTGCTACGCGTCTTGGTATATACACATTCGATTCCAGCATAGCACGAAGGATTTCCGGCTAACGCAAACCCATCGGCTTGCCACAACAAACTGTCGGTCTGGTGATACAGCGACAAATGCCAGTCACCAGACTTGTACAACACCGTCATCCGATAACTGCCTGCCGACAAGATAACATCATCAGCCGTCAAGATTTGCTGCTTTTTACCGTTAGTGATTTTAACCAACGAGACTTGTTTGCCCGTCTGAACGTAAAATCCGGCTGTTTTTCGCGTTATGTTCATCGAATCTGATGACAAGTGCCACCGAAAATAATTCGAGGTACTGGGGGCAAAATCCAGCGTAAAAGTCAGAGACCATTCCGCACTTTCGACTACCTCCGACTTCCACGAATACCACGAGGTGGCAGCCTCGGCTGGAGCGTCCAACTGCAGGCAGTCGTTGTCATTCGTAAAATTTTCGGGATTCGCCATGGCGGAAATTACCACACACAGCATGAGCAGAAGTAAGACTTTCTTCATAAGATGTTTGTTAAGACGTTCGGCAAAGATACGCATTTTTGATACCACAACAAAAAAGGGAACGGAAATTCCGCCCCCTTTTTTGAAATATGGCATGGGTTTTACTTGCGTTCGTTGCCGCGATACAAGGTCAAGTGACCGGATATCGGACGTCCGAGTGCCGGAATGTCGATGTAATACCAATAGTCGGTCGAAACGCATTGGTGACCATTGTACATACCGTCCCAACCTTCATCCGTACCGTTAAACTCGACAAGCAGTTTCGAGAACCGGTCGTAGATGCGGATAATGGCATCGGGATAATGCTCGATATTACCGATTTTCCAAATATCGTTCACACCGTCACCATCAGGCGTGAAGAATGCCGGAATGATAATCGGCGTCTTCGACTTGTCAATTTCGAATTCAACCGTCGCTTCGCAACCGTTCACATCAACAGCTGTCACATAGTGCTCGCCCGGTTTCACGTCAAAGACGAGTTCTTCCATGCGGACACTGCCGCCGTCGAGGTAATAGTCGTACGGTTCGGCACCTGTCGAGATTTGTACCAATGTAGCCTCTTCGGGAGCGCTCTGCGACACGGTAAACTCGGGCAACGGGTTGACGATTACCACGATATCCGAAGTCTCGACGCAAGCACCATTGGTTACTGTCAGGTAGTAGCGGGCCGTCGACTCGGGCAACATTGGCCATTCGTAACCGCCGCTGTAG
>JAGACJ010000056.1 GCA_017614195.1 Paludibacteraceae bacterium | reverse complement strand
TGCACCTGTTCGGGGACGTAGGTGTATTCCACGCTCTTGTTGGCGTCTTTGGTCAGGGTAATCAAGATGTCGGGGTTCACCTCATTGCGGGTCATGCCCATGCGTCGGAAATTGCCGCCGATGATTTCCATCAGCTCTCGGTCGGCCAACACGTCGTCGCTCAAAATCAGGTAGTCGTAAGTTTTGAATTTGTGCCAGTTGACGTCATCGTCGGTGCGGATAACGATGTTGCTGGGAATCTCCCGTTTTTTGCTGTTCCATGTGCCGTACATGGGGTTGAACCCAAACGCCTGCATCCAAATGGGGAGTTCCGTTGCCATGAGGTTGGCGGTGCGTTTGACGCCGTCGGTACGGGTGTACGAAATTTGATGGTCGCCTCGTTCGGCCAGCATGGCCAGGGCGGTGGCGGCGCGCATGCCGTTTGCACTTTGGCCGTCAACGGCATCGAGGCGCGAGCCGTAGGGCAGGTTGGAATCTGACCATTGCCACTCGTAGTATTGCGGAGTGCTCGCTGGTTGCACCCCGGTCAGTTGCAGAATGTACTGCACGGTCTTGATATCGGAGGTTCGAATGCCGCTTCCCCAAGTGATTGTGGGGTATTCGGCGTCCCACCATGCGAGGTTTTGGATGCCGACAGGCGGATTCTGTGCGTTTGCCAGACAGCACAAGCCCAGCAAAGCAGTAAGTAGCAAAGTCTTTTTCATAGAAATGTTCGTTTTTTTTGTAATTGTAGTTAACAGGCTGCAAGATAGTAAAAATAAGTCAAAGATGTTCCCTTTGTGGTGTTATTTTTTGCGGGCGATTTGCGCTTTTATGAAAATTTGCGCAGGGTATAGGCATGATAAGTAGCGCGTTTGTATGATTTTTGTATGATTTGCGCAGAATATAGGTGCGGTAAGTTGCGCTTTTTCCAAAAAATAGGACACAATGATTTTAAACCTCGTCTCGAAATTGTAACTTTGTGGGGTGAAAGTAAGCAATTGATTATGGAATCCTATCGTAGAATAACGACCCCCGTCATGGTGGGTGCTTTGCAAATCGGTGGCGATGCGCCCGTGCGTGTGCAATCCATGTTGAATACTTCGACCAACGATACCGAAGCGTCGGTGTCGCAAGCCATCCGTATCGCCGAGGCAGGAGGAGAACTGGTACGTGCCACTACCCAAGGCGTTAAAGAGGCCAAAAACATGGCCGCCATCCGCCAATTGCTTTCGCAAAAAGGGTATGCGCACATTCCCCTTGTGGCCGATGTGCATTTCAACCCGCTTGTCGCTGATGAGGCAGCCCTGCATTGCGAAAAGGTGCGCGTCAATCCGGGCAATTATGCCAAAACCTACGATGAAATCGAACAGAAATTTACTGCATTCCTGCAACTTTGCAAGCAACATCATACGGCCATCCGCATCGGAGTGAACCACGGTTCGCTAAGCCAGCGTATGCTCGATCGCTATGGCGACACGCCCGAGGGCATGGTGGCCTCGTGCATGGAGTTTCTGCGCATCTGCCAACGCGAGCAGTTTGACGATGTGGTGTTGTCGGTCAAGGCATCGAATACCCGCGTCATGGTCTATACGGTCCGCCAGCTGGTGGCAGCGATGGACCACGAAGACATGCACTATCCGCTTCATTTGGGCGTGACCGAGGCAGGCACTGGCGAAGACGGCCGCATCAAGTCGGCGGTCGGTATCGGTACGCTGCTGGCCGAAGGCCTGGGCGACACCATCCGCGTGTCGCTCAGCGAGGCGCCCGAGGCCGAAATCCCGGTGGCAAAGCGCATTCTTGCGCTGTCTGCCAAGTATCCTGCTCCTGCCGGTCCGCTCGAGTATCGTCGCCGCCACCCCGATGCCGGTGTGGTTCGCGTAATTGGTAGCGAAAGCGAGATCCCCGCCGGCTGGCAGGTGGTCGAGGCGGGTCAGCCCGTTGCGGGCAATGTCCCCACTGTCGTGCATTGGTGTTATAATGGTGTTGATTTTGAAGAGTTTATCCTCGAAGGAGCCGTGGCGACGGGACGCTATTTTATCAATGGCGATGCCGACGGGTTATGGATAGAAGCCCCGAACCTTGCCACCGACAAAGTCCAACGCTACGCCTACGACCTGTTGCAGGCCACCCGCGCACGCATGAGCAAAACCGAATACATTTCGTGCCCCACTTGCGGGCGCACCCTCTTCGATATGGAAACGACGCTGGCCCGCGTCAAAGCGGCCACCTCACATCTTTCGCACCTCAAAATCGGAGTGATGGGCTGCATCGTCAACGGCCCTGGTGAGATGGCCGACGCCGATTATGGCTATGTGGGTGCCGGCCGCGGTACTATTAGCCTGTACAAGGGCAAGACCTGCCTCGAAAAGAACATTCCCGAAGCCGAAGCCGTTGACCGGCTGGTTGCCCTGATTAAGGATTGCGGTGACTGGGTGGAATAAAAGCGTTGCGCATGCGCAACGCTTTTTGTAAAAAAATGCTGTTTGTGCGCAACAGTTTTTTTGAAAAGTTCACCACTTGGTGGACCACTGCAAGGTGAACTTTGTGGCTACACAATCACCCCTCTCCACAGAGGAGAGGGGCTGGAGGTGATGTACCAGATATAATTATTCGTTTTCGTCAGGTAACGCGGCTTCGCAAACAGGTCGTTCGAGGCCAGCGACCTCTTTCTTCAGTTTGTTCATCTTGTACAAGCTATATCCTCGCCATGACAGCGTGGCTATGGGCAATAGGCCTATGGTAAACGTCGTCATAATCGATGGTGCAACCACTACAATCATAAGTGCGATTAGAAGAAGTATAATCTTAAAGCATAACTTCATAAGCACCCATGCTGTTGCTGTTTCTCCAGTAAAGGTAACACTCTCTCCATTGGTAGATGATTTGCCCGTCCCTAAATGATTCCACCACGACAAAACTTTACCGCAGAGGCTGACAAAAATCAAGAGACACTCCGAATATAAGATCAGATAGACAAATACAATCGCAATGTTGAGATTTGGGTCGTGGAAAGGGAGTAAAACGAACTCGGCGAGGCTGCGTACAAAATCAACATCCTTCCATAACGTGAACACAATAGTGAATGAGATAGCCAAAAGTGCTACTAAAATAAAATGGCGTATGGTGGACGTTACCTTTTGCGGACTATACGAAACTTGAAGAAATTTTTTCATATCCAATAGTTTTATCTCCACTCAATGGGGAGGTTTTTTAGAATCACTTTGAATTTTTCCTTGGTGGTTTCCATTCTTACCTCGTATTCAAGGTAACTGATGTTTTTTACCCTCGGTAAAATTCCAGTGATGATTGTTTTGCATTTCCGACGCTGTCCTGTAGGAGCGTAAACTCCATCGAAACCGCCTCGTCCGTCTTTAGGCCATTCGTATTCGTATTGGTTCCCTTCCTCATCCAGAACGACATGTTCGTGCATGTGTACATATTGGTTGGTCTTGCTCTGCTCGATTGCAAAAGTGACAAGCACCGTTTGCGAGCTAGTGTTTCCTACACAACTCAAAACTTTCATGGTAAACAGGTCACTCTTTTCATTGTCAATGGTAAGGTCGCTCATGCCGGGATTTTGAGCCTTGGCAACAATCGCCAGTAAACTGAAGGCAATAAACAAAAGTTTCTTTTTCATAATCTTGAGATTGTAGGTTATTTCCAATAAACGGGAAGGTTTTTCATAAGCAGATCACCGGAAGATTCCGGAACATAGTGGTCGGGTTTGGTTATATTCCACTCCATGCGCAAATTGGTGATTTTGCTAACCGAAGGAAGTATTCCGTTGACAATAACTGTAAAATAAACATCTTGTCCAGTGGGTAGGAAAACGTCTCCGCTAACAGGGAGCGGTCTATATCCTTTTTCGTTTTTGAAAACCACTTCATAGGTATTTCCTTCCGCATCGTAGGCTTCGTACGCATGGAAACGGATGTATCGGTTAGCCAAATTGTTGTTCACGATAAACCGGTATTCTACAGTTTGGCTTCCTCTGTATCCAATACATGATACACTATACATACTGATCTCTTCAGGACCAGACCAGGAAAGTCTGCACCCGCTGAAATCCTGCACAATGGCAGTCGTTTTCGGTGTGATTCCGAATAAGGCACAACCTGTCAAACCAACCACTGCCAGCGAGGCAATGGAGAAAAAGAGGGCAATTGTTCTAATTTTTTTCATACATATTTTTTGTTAAAGTACTCAAAACTCAAACTGGTTTGGACATATAAACAAAAAGTGTGGGCACTTCTGCTATGCGTCTTGCAATTCGAGGCCTTAGGAAGCCCATGCTGTCAAGATACACTATGCAGATACCCACACCAGTATGAAGTCTTGGCAGCATACGATATGCGCCAAAAGAACAATCATACCATGCAGGCATCTACCGTGTTTTGTTCTGACAGCATTTGAAATTTCCTAAGTTTCGAATTGCCAAACCAAAACGTCGATAAACGCCTTTATGATTTCAGACGGAGTTTTCTCCAAAACTCCAATTCGCTTGCAAATATAGTTATTTTGTAAAAGGCCTCCAAATGAAATTTTGTTGCGGACAAAAAAGGTCCTATCCTTGCGTATAACAAAAGTTCACCAATTTGTGCTAATAGGACAATCCTGTTTGCATAAAATATGATCACCCCTCTCCACAGTGGAGAGGGGTTGGGGGTGAGGTACAGACGCGGCACGCCACGTCTGTACACGCGGCGCGAGGTAGATTTGTTTTATAAATATTCACATTTTTAATATTTTTTTGTATTTTTGTGAATACATCAAAAAATATCGGGTGTACAATATGAAGCATCTGTCATTTCTCTTTGGTCTCGGGTGCCTTTTGGCGTTTGCCGGATCCTGCTCCAGGCAACAGACCGAGCGTCGAGCCACAGCCCCTATTCCGGTAACGGTCCAAACCGTGGCAAGTACAGACAGCCATTCCGACCGTAGCTATGTAGGTACGGTTGTGTCGGAGGTGGCCATCCCTTTGCGGTTTACCTTGGGAGGAACCCTGACTGCCGTGTATGTGCATAACGGCCAACGCGTTCGTAAGGGCGATTTGTTGGCGCAGGTCGATGACACGCAGGCACGTTCCATGCACGAAAGTACCAAAGCTACACTCCATCAGGCCGAAGACGCGTACGATCGGCTCAAAAAGGTCTATGAGCAAGGCGGTGTTACAGAAGTGCGATGGGTGCAGATGGAGACCGATTTGGCCAAGGCACGCAATGCCGAAATCATGGCCAGGCAGTCGCTCGACAACTGCTCGCTTAGGGCACCGCGCGATGGCGTGATTAGTGGAGCCGATGCGGCGGTGGGGGCCAACTTGGCTCCCATGGCGGTTTTTGCCTCCATCATGGATTTGGACCAGATGATGGTGGAGTTCTCCGTTTCCGAAAATGACATTTCTCAAATCCGTACCGGCATGTTTGCCGAAGCGACCTTCCCCGTCGAAAACCAACAGAAGTTACAAATTAAAATCACCGACAAGTCGTTGATCGCCAATCCGATGGGGCATACCTACAAAGTCAAGGCGCGTATCGTTGACCAAGGAAATCTGCGCGGAGTGCTTATGCCTGGTATGGTGGCCAAGGTTCGTGTCGATGCCATCGGCGCCGAAGGAGTGGTTGTACCTGCCTCATGCGTTCAAACGGTCCAATCGGGCCTGAGCGTCTGGGTGGTGCGCGATTCGGTGGTGCAACGCCGCCTGATTACCATTAGCGAGTACGTGCAGAACGGTGTGCTGGTAACCGACGGCCTTGAAGCCGGTGATAAGGTCGTTATCGAAGGAGGTCAGAAACTTTATACAGGGGCGCGAGTCCGTTATTGAAGAAAACGATGGGTAGCAGTCGAAATATGGTCGAATCGTTTATGCGGAACCACCTGCTGGTGTTCTTCTTTGTGTCGGTGTTGCTGCTATTCGGCATCATTGCCTTGCTTCGCATGAACAAAAACGAGTTTCCTACCGCCGAAATCCGCGTGGCGGTAGTGGCGGTGGTGTATCCCGGAGCCACCGCCGAGGAAATCGAAAGCCAGATAGCGTCCAAGGTCGAGAACTACCTGTTCACGTTTGCAGATATCGACAAGACGCGTACCTATTCCTATAGCCGCGACGGTATGCTTTATGTGTTCCCGACCTTGGTGCAGGGAGTTGATAATGCTGCCCTTACATGGTCACGCATCCGACAGGGCTTGCGTCTGTTTCAAACCACCGATTTGCCGCAAGGCGTAATCGCTACGGCCGTAATCGACGATTTCGGCAATTCCTCGTCGTTGTTGCTGGCCATCGAGAGCAACGGACATCCGAGCCGTGAGTTGCGCGAATATACCGACCGCCTTTGCAATCGTTTGCGCACGATTGGCAGTATGGGCAATATCAAGGTGTTGGGCGAGCAGCGTGAGGAAATCGCTATTCTGATGGATCCGGTCCGCCTGACCCAATATGCCATTTCACAGTCAATGGTATCGACCGAATTGGCGGCGCACGGCGTTCGCACGGTTTCGGGGCGGGCAAGCAATGAGGAGGGCTCTGCCATTATCCATGTGTCGATTCCGTTCGACGACATGTACTCGCTGAGCGAACTGATTATCTTCTCCGATCCGGTTTCGGGGCAGTCGGTGCGGCTCAAAGACGTGGCTACCTTGCAACGCCGCTACAAAGAGGATTCCCCTTACGTTACCTATACCAACGACAGCGTGGCCAGCGCCGGCTGTGTGATTCTGTCGATGGAGATGCGGCCCGGCAACAATGTCGTGCAGTTCGGAAGGGAAGTGGAACGCGAAATCGCCGCTTTTACAGCCTCCATTCCACCCGACATTCACATTCATCGCATTACCGACCAGCCCAAGGTGGTTGATCGCTCGGTACGTTCGTTTTTGATGGATCTGCTCGAAGCCATGCTTGTCGTCGTCGTGGTGATGCTGTTGCTCTTCCCGTTGCGAACCGCTTTGGTAAGCTCAACATCGGTTCCTGTCTGCTTTTGCGCTGGTTTCGCCATTATGTATGCCCTCAACATCGAACTCAATACGGTTACGCTGGCGGCGCTTATTGTGGTGCTGGGTATGATTGTTGACGACTCGGTGGTGGTCATTGACGGCTACTCCGACCTTTTGTCCGAGGGACATTCGCGCTGGTACAGCGCGGTGGTATCAACATCCAAGCTGCTGCCTTCGATGCTGATTGCCACCTGTTCCATCTCGGCCATGTTCTTTCCGATGCTCAAGTTCCTTACGGGCGATATTCGCGACTTTGTCAACTTGTTCCCGTGGACGATATTCATTGTCCTGACTTGCAGTTATCTGTATGCCATCTGGGTCGTACCATTCCTATCGGCCATGGTCATCCGGCGCACAAGCAGCAACCGGCTTTCGCCCATCGAAAAAGTGCAGAACCGGTTTTTCGATTTTCTGCAAAGCGTTTACAGAAAGGCTCTCGACTGGTGTTTCCAGCACAAAAGGCTTACGTTGGCTGTGCCAGGATTGTTGCTTCTGGTGGGAGTTTGGCTTTGCACCCAGCTTAATTTCCAGCTGTTCCCCAAGGCCGAGCGCGACAGTTTCGCTGTCGAGATTCACCTCTCGGCCGGTGCATCCCTACGCGAAACCGCACAAGTGGCCGATTCGCTGGCGGCGGTGTTGCAGGCCGATCCGCGCGTTACGGGTATCACGCAGTTTGTCGGGATGTCGTCGCCGCGTTTTCACATGACCTACGCCCCGCAGATGGCTTCGAACGCATACGCGCAGTTTATCGTCAACACCACGTCCGAAAAAGCGACCAAAGAGTTGATGGCGATTTATCCCCAACGCTACGAAAACCATTTTCCCGAGGCACAAATCCGCTTTAAGCAGATGGACTACCAAGTGGTGCGCAATCCTGTCGAAATCCGGTTGTATGGCGATGATTATGAAGCGATGCTCCCCGTATGCGATTCCATCGTCCGCTTGATGAAGCAGACTCCCGAGTTGAGTTTTGTGCAGTCGGACATCGATGAGGTGGAAGAGTTGGTTGAGGTAGTGCTCGACCCCGATGTGGCCAACCGCATGGGCATTAGTCAGGCCGCGCTTTCTATCTGGTTGGCCGGTTCTATGACAGGCAGCCAGCTGACTTCTTACTGGGAGAAAGACTACGAGCTTCCGCTTACCGTCTATACCGACGGCGTACACGACATCGACTATGAGTCGATGGGCAACCTGCTCATTCCAACGGCCGAACCCGGAGTCTGGGTGCCTTTGCGTCAAGTCGCCCACCTGACGCCGCGCTTTCATCGTAGCCAGTTGCCGCACCGCAACGGGCAGCGTTGCATTACAATTGGAGCGGATGTGGTGCCTGGGGCCTCGCAATCCAAATTGTTTAACCGGCTTGTCGGACAGGTGGACAAACTGCCGATGCCCGAAGGGGTGACGTGGAAGGCCGGCGGAAGCAAGGAAGTGATTGAAAAATCCTTGTCTGGAATCATTTGGTCGGTGGTGGCCGCCATAGTGGTCATGTTCCTGATATTGGTTATCCATTACAAGAAACTGGGCATTTCTGTCTTGAGTATTTCGCAAAGTCTGTTGTGCCTGTTCGGTGCGGCTTTCGGCCTGTGGCTATTTGACCTCGATTTGGGCATAACGGCCATCTTGGGTATCATTTCGCTCATCGGCATCATCGTCCGCAACGCGATTATTATGTACGATTATATCGACGAGCAGATTACCCTGCATCATTGCAAGGTCGAGGAGGCGGCTTATCAAGGAGGCTTGCGCCGTATGCGGCCTATTTTCCTAACTTCGGCCACGACGGCTTTGGGCGTGATTCCGATGATTTTGGCGCATACGATGCTTTGGATGCCGATGGGTGTGGTAATTTGTTTCGGCACGCTGCTTACGCTTCCGATGGTGGTGACGGTGCTGCCGGTGGCCTATTGTGTGGTGTTTGACCGGCAAACCAAACGCACCGACCGGCAACGTAGGGCGCAGTCACGTTTCAACGGACTGCTCGACAAGCGCGATCAGGCCCTCGAAGAATTTAATACCCGTAAAACAAAAAAGTCATGAAAAAACTGCTGGTTGTTTTCTCGATGCTGGCTGTCGCTTTTGTCATGCAAGCACAGATTGTACCGCTTGATTCGTGTCTGGCCTGGGCAAAGAACAACAATGCGCAAATGCGTATGAGCCGCAATGAAATCGAGGCGGCCAAGGAAGTTCAGGGACAGGTTTTTACCAAGTTCTTTCCGCAAATCGATGCAACGGCATTTGGGTTCTATGCCGTCAATCCGTTGGTGTCGTTCGATATCAGCCGCTTGCCGCAAACCGAAATAGGTCATAATCTGCTCGATGCCATTTATGAATTTTTGAGGGAGACGTTCCCCGACGAAACCTTTTCCCAACAAATCGACTTGATGCAAAAGGGGTATTCTTTTGGCGGAAAAGTAGTGCAGCCGGTGTATGCCGGAGGTCGTATTGTTGCCGGTTACCAGCTGTCGAAGTTGGGTGTGCAAGCCGCCGAGGCGAAGCATGCGCTGTCGGAGCGCGACTTGTTGCAAGAGGTGGAAGGCACTTATTGGCTTGTGTCTGGATTGCAAGAGAAACGTGCCACGCTACAGGCGGTAACGGACTTACTCGATACGCTTTCGAACGTAGCGAACGCGGCCTATGAGGCAGGCGTGGTGACACGCAACGATCTGCTGCTCGTCGAGCTGAAAAAGGGGGAAATGCAGACAAAATCGCTGCAACTCGAAAATGGAATCCGTTTGGCAACTAAGCTGCTTTGCCTTCAAACCGGTCATCCCTACGAGGGCGATATGCTGTTGCAGGCACTCGATACGATTGATGTCCTGTTCGCCCCGTCCGACACTTTTCTGATCGAAAATCGCCCGGAGCATGAATTGCTCGAGTTGAACGTAAAGGCCGAACAACTGCGCCGGCGCATGAGCTTGGGCGAGGCCCTGCCGATGATTGCGTTAGCCGGCTTTGGGGGATTTTCGAATTTGTATGACCGTCCGCAAGGCAATTTTGTGGCACTGCTTACAGTTTCGGTGCCGCTAACGCAGTGGTGGGAAACTTCGCGTAAACTTAAAGAGCACGATTTGCGTATCCGTTCTTCCGAAATAATGCGCGAAGACCTGACGGAAAAAATGCGGTTGCAAAACGAGCAGGTGTATTCGCAACTGGTCGAGTCTGCCCAACTAATCCGCCAAAACGAAACCTCGCTCCAGCTTGCTCGCGAAAACTTCCGGCTCATGTTGCTGAATTACGAATCGGGTATGGCGACGATGAGCGAACTACTCGAAAGCCAGGTAATCTTGTATCAGGTGCAAAACGATTGCACTGACGCAAGAATCTCTTTCCGCACGGCCCTACGCAAATTCAACGACTACAATCGATAATGAAAATCGCTGCCGCCTACAAATTCCCTAATAAGCGAGTTGAGCGGAATGATGCGGTCGGAAGAAAGTTTGCGGTTCCGTTATTCGAACCGTTGTTTGCACCAAATTGCAAAGAAAGCGTCTTCGATGCGGTAGATGCGTTTGCCTTGACTGTCAGATGTAAAGGTAATCCACCCTTCGTCGAGCAGTTGTTTGGTGGCCGATTGTACCGAACTCGGAGATGTCAGTTTGTGCTTGCGAACGAATGCCCCGGAGGTAATCTGTTGTGCTTCACCTTCTTTTGCTATTGCAAAGAGTAGTTCTTTGGGTTTGGTCGAAAGCATTGAAAGTTGGTTTTGGTACCCGCGTTCATTATCCGAAAGAATGTCAGCAATGGCTTTTTGTATGGTATCTGCGTCGCATCTCTTTCCTTTTTCTGTCAATGAAAAAGCGCGATTCATTGTTTTTTGCAGGCAAAAGGTGTTGCCGTTAAACAATGTGTACAAGGCCGGAATGGTATCGCAGTCCAATTTTTTTCCGAACTCTTCGAAGCATCTCGAAGCGAATTGTATGTACTTGTCGGGGGCGATAATGTCCAGATTCATGTCGCTGGTGCTGGCGAAGAAGGGTCGTGAAGATTGATGGAACATTTCTGCGAGGATATGGCGTTGCGACCCGGCAAAAATGAACTCTGCATTTTGGCAGCGCTGTATATGTGAGCGCAATATGGCTTCTACATTCTTTTCGGGGTAGTTTACGATTTGTTGGAACTCGTCAATGGCGATGATGCACCGTTTGTCGGCTTGGCCGATGTACGCAAAAATTTCGGATAGTGTATATTCGGGGTTTTCTATGCTTCCAAGTGACAGACTGAAAGTAGGAGTGCCCGTTAGCGGATCGTAACCGAATTGACCGCTGATAGAACGTACTGTTTGTATGAATTGGTCAAGCAACCCTTTGCTGCGTGATTTCAATTGGCTGAATATCTCGCGTCCGAGTGCGTATGTCATTTCTCGCAGCGAACTGGTTTCCAAAATATCGACAAAAAACAGATAGTAATTGTCTTGAAATCTCGGTTGTTGCAGTACATGCGCGATTAGCCCTGTTTTCCCCATGCGACGGGGTGAGGTTAGTACCACGTTATTGCCGTTGAGCAATAGTTGGGCCAGCGTGTCGGTTTCTTTTACGCGGTCGCAGAAGTAGGCGGTAGGGATAGTACACTTTACAAAAAACGGATTCAGAACGGGTTTCATGATAGCAGATTCTTGGTTATCTGCTGCAAATATAAACTAATTCATTATTTTATCAAAATTATTCTACTACAATTATGCTAATAGGATAATGTTATTTGTGTAATGTGCTTTTTCCTCCATCTCCACTGTGGAGAGGGGCTGGAGGTGTACATGCGGCACGCCACGTCTGTACTAATAATGAAAATCGCTGCCGCCGACAAAT
>JAGACJ010000055.1 GCA_017614195.1 Paludibacteraceae bacterium | reverse complement strand
GCTTATTTGTCGGCCAATGGTTTTGAGCCTGCCCTGACCGCCGAAAGTCTGTCGAAGGGATTGTACGGCATTGGCATCGCCGCCGTAGGTATGCTTTCGACATTGGGCATCACCCTCGCCACCGACGCGTACGGTCCGATCGCCGACAATGCCGGCGGTAATGCGGAGATGAGCGGACTCGACCCCGAAGTGCGCGAACGCACCGACGCGCTCGATGCACTGGGCAACACTACCGCCGCCACTGGCAAAGGATTTGCCATTGGAAGTGCCGCCTTGACGGCACTTGCATTGTTGGCGTCGTACATTGAGGAAATCAAAATCGCGTTGGTTCGCATTGGTGATGCGCTTCCCAATGGTATCGAAGCGGCTCAAGCCAGTCTGATTGATTTCATGGAAGCCTACAATGTCAATCTGATGAATCCGATTGTATTGGTAGGTATTTTCGTCGGTGCCATGATGGCCTTCCTGTTCTGCGGTCTGACCATGAATGCTGTAGGTCGCGCCGCTCAAAAGATGGTGGAAGAGGTTCGCCGACAGTTCCGCGAAATCGCCGGTATCCTCGAAGGCAAAGCCGAACCCGATTATGCCCGTTGCGTATCGATTTCGACCAAAGGCGCACAACGCGAGATGCTGTTGCCGTCGCTACTGGCCATTGCGGTACCAATCATCACGGGTCTGATTTTAGGCGTAGCCGGTGTCTTAGGACTGCTTATCGGAAGTTTGAGTACCGGATTTGTACTGGCCGTATTCATGGCCAATGCCGGAGGTGCTTGGGACAATGCCAAAAAATATGTGGAAGAAGGCAACTTCGGTGGCAAAGGTTCTGACTGCCACAAAGCCACCGTCGTGGGCGACACGGTAGGCGATCCGTTCAAAGACACATCGGGCCCATCGCTCAATATCCTCATCAAGTTGATGAGCATGGTATCTATTGTAATGGCCGGATTGACAGCAACGTGCAGTATTTTTTAAAGCATGAAGGCCATCGATTGTTTTCTTAACAGCTTACTGGCAACAGACCTCGAAATCTCCACGATTTGTCTGCGTCTGTTGCTAGCATGGCTACTTGGCATCGCCATCGGCTTCGAACGCCAACGCAAGCGTGAGGGCGCGGGTATCCGCACCTTTTCGCTTATCGCCATCTCGTGTTGCGCAGGTATGTGCCTGTCCATCTGGATTCCGCAAAACTACGCAGACTTGCCCAATGGCGACCCAGGTCGAATTGCAGCGCAGATTATCACGGGTGTAGGTTTCCTCGGCGCTGGTTGTATTCTGCGTAGCAAAGCGTCAGTGCAAGGAATGACAACGGCCGCTACCGTGTGGACCACCGCCATTATCGGTATGCTGGCCGGTGCATCACTCATCATTCCGGCCATCGTACTGACTCTGTTGACGCTTTTTGCGCTTATCATCGTCAGCAAATATGAGAAAAAAGCTGATTTGACTGGTGAAATCAAGATTCTGACCTTGCATTTCAACCAACTCGAAATCGACAAAGATTTGCTGACAAAGATTATCGCACGACACAACCTGCATGTGATTAGCGAGAACATTCAGAAAGACTATAGCAACTCAGAAAGTATCTACGATTTCAAAGTGCAAGTCAGTCCAAGCAGCAATTACGAAAAGTTCTTTGACGAGTTACAGTCTGTCAATGGGCTGAAAAACGTTTCCCTATCCAATTTTTAAGTATGTCATTTCCTTATCAATCATTGTTTTTTGTAGGCGTTGCTGGAACGGGCATGAGTGCCATCGCCCAATATCTTGCTGGTAAAGGACTGAAAATCAGTGGCTCTGACCGTCAGTTCCAACAAAACGACAAAACCGAAATCCAACAGCAACTCGAACGCGCCGGCATTGTCTGTCACAAGCAGGATGCAAGTGGAATTGGCCGGCACATCGACGCCGTGGTGGTTTCGACAGCAATCGAAGAGAGCAATGTCGAATATCAAAAGGCGCAGTCATTAGGAATTCCGGTCATCAAACGTTCAGCAGTATTGGCGATGATTTCGGACGAAGCCCGCACCATCGCCATTGGAGGCACTTCGGGAAAATCGACCACTACGGCCATGATTTTCCATATTCTGCAAACTTGCGGCAAACAGCCTTCGTTGATTACTGGTGCAGGTTTGTCTTCGTTGCAACGCTCGGGATTGATTGGCAACGCGTTTGTCGGCGAAAGTGATTGGTTGGTCATCGAAGCCGATGAATCGGACGGCTCAATTGTAGGATATCACCCCGAAATCGCCCTGCTCCTCAATATCGAGCGCGACCACAAGGAGATGGACGAACTGTTGCAATTGTTCGGTACGTTCAAATCACATACCAAACGGGCTTTTATCGTGAACCGCGATCAAAAAGAAAGTCGCTCGCTGTCGGCCAATGCAGCCAATGATTTTGCATGTAACGATGTAACGGCTGGTTTCAAAGGCGACGATTTTTGTCAGGAAGGGTTCTGCATCCGATTCAAGGTAAATGGTATCGCTTGCCAATTGCCGCTTATCGGTCGGCACAATATGGAAAATTCGTTGGCAGCCATTGCCGCCTGTGTACAGGCTGGAGTCAGCATCGAAGACGCCGTCAAAGCATTGGCTTCATTCGAAGGCATCTATCGCCGTACACAACTAATCGGACGTTCGCAAAGCAATATCTATGTCATTGATGATTTTGCCCACAATCCTTCGGAGGTGGCATGCGCCATCAAGGCTTGCCAGTCTGTGGCCAGTAAGGTGGTGGCTTATTTCCAGCCTCATGGTTTCGGTCCGTTGCGCTTTATGCACAAGCAGTTGGCCGATGACGTCGCCGCCGTATTGCGTCCGAGCGATGTGTTCATCGTTGGAGACGTGTACTACGCAGGCGGTACGGTGACACGTGACATTCAAGCCGATGTGGTAAGCGACCGGATTGCAGCACAAGGCGGTAACGCACTATACGGAAAAGATAAGGACTACTCCGCCCAACTGATTTCGCAACAAGTCGCGCCAAACGCAGTGGTGCTGATTATGGGCGCACGCGACCCGAACTTGACAGATTGGGCGCGCCTTATTCTAAACCAACTCCTTTAAGTAATAAAAAAATCCGCTTGAAACCAAGCGGATTTTTTTATGTTTAAACTATGCTTAATCTGCACTGCGCGCCAATCGAACACTGTGACCATAAAAGCGGCCTTGCGCCGCTTTTGGCTTAATGCCCTTCGAATAGAAATTCATTTTATAGGCTCCATACGCGCCTACATGCGTCGAAGACCAATAATTGCCAGCCACTTTCTTATCGACAAGCGATTTTCCGTTACGCAAACCGGCTGCAGGCAAAAACACCGCCCCGGCCTCCTGCAGCTGAATCCAGTCACTTGCGACAAGTTGGTTGTCTCTGTAAGGAAGATTGCCTGGTTTAAAAAACAATCCCCACATTTCAAAGTTCCAGTCATCCGGAAGAATAATCAATCCAGGTATGTTCTCAACGACAGCAAAGGCATACAAGCTGTCACAGTTTGCACGTCCTTCGAAGAGATATTTCCATTCGTCGGCAGTTAGCGTACGCCATTCAACACCATCATTCAGTGCGTAACGACCCCAATCCGCCTGGGCATACTCTCCTGTCAAATCTGCTGAGTAATCGCCTCCAGGATAATAATCCGCTTCGGTCTGCGAAATTGCATACGGCTGGTATGCGGCAATTCCGCCGTTCCATCCGTCAGCGCCCCAACCGAAAAGATCGATCCATTTGTCCGTTTCGGCAGTCGGATTGGCATTCACACCGATGTCGTAGGCATTTTCGGCAATACGCCACGAATGGGTTGACGGCTGGTATTGCAAATTACCTGTTGCAAAATACACAGCTTTTTCGGCCGCCACCGTAAAACTTTTGGCTGGTGCCACATACGGCTCGTTTTTCTTGCATGCACACAACGCCACTGATAATAGCGCCACAACATACAAATAAGATTTTAAGGTTTTCATATTGATTGATTTAAGGTATTGCTTTTAATAGACGGCCCGGCAAATCTGACGGACAGCGTCGCTCTCGCCCAAGGTATAGAAATGAATACTCGGTACACCAAACGCTTTCAAGTCTTGGGCTTGCATGGTACACCACTCGATACCCACCTGTTTGGCGTCATCGTTTGTTTTGCAGGCCGACAACGCCTTGACCAGATCCTCTGGCAAATCGATATTAAATGTTTGAGGCAACAGTTGCAAATCGCGCAACGACGAAATCGGCTTGATGCCCGGCACAATCGGTATATCGATCTGTTCTTCACGACAACGTTTCACAAACTGTTTGTATTTTTCGTTATCAAAAAACATTTGTGTGACAGCGTATTCGGCACCTAACTCAACTTTACGTTTCAAAAATGCAATGTCGGTCTCCATATTCGGAGCTTCCAAATGTTTCTCCGGATAACACGCCACACCCATCGAGAACTGCGTCGGTTGCGGCGATTTCAAACCATCGTCCAAATACTGTCCGCGGTTCATATTGTTGACCTGCTGCATCAGTTCGGTCGTGTGGCTGTGTCCGTCTTCCTTGGGGATAAACACCCGCGAGCCTTTTTGCGGGTCTCCACGCAACACAAAAATATTGTGTATATCCAGAAAATGCAAGTCAATCAAAAGATTCTCCGTTTCTTCCCGATTCATACCACTGCATATGATATGGGGAACAACCTCGATGTTGTATTTGTATCTGACCGCTACCGAAGCAGATACCGACGACGGGCGTTTGTTGACAACTTCGCGACGAATCGAACCGTCAGGAAGCGTTTTATAGCGAATGTCGGCTGCATGCGAAGTCATATTGATGTAGGCAGGCGAAAATTCGAGCAAATTGTCAATGGCACGATAGATGGCGTCAATGCCCCTACCCTTTAATGGCGGCACCAGTTCAAAAGTAAACAAGGGCGATTTTGCCTGACGTAGTTTTTCGGCTATGTTCATAAAGTTCAATTCTTACCGTGATTCTCTGAAACGATTTCTTTCATATAAGTCGCAAAAATAAACAATTATTTCCAATTCCATAGAACAGTGTTCCATTTTTTGGCAAATCATAACCGAAGCGGTCCGTTTCCGTGACCGATTGTCCAACTTTTTCCGCGTTCTATTGCTTGTCTGACGAATTGTTTGGCATCGGCAACAGCTTGGGGCAGATCCGCCCCTTGCGCCAACCTTGTGGCTATGGCCGACGAAAGCGTACACCCCGTGCCGTGCAGGTTGCGGCTTTCGATGCGAGGGGTTTCGTAGCGGTGCAACGAGCCGTCGGTATCGACCAACAGGTCGGTCGACTGCGCGCCAAGGGCGTGACCGCCCTTAATCAGAAAGGCGGCCCCATAACGATCGGCCAATGCGCGGCCTGCCACCTCGGTGTCGGTCATCGTAGCACCGAGCAACGTTTCGGTTTCGGGCAGATTGGGGGTAACCAGTCTACACAGCGGAAAGAGATTTTCGGCCACATAGCGGACACAGTCGGGCTGCATCATCGGGTGGCCGCTCGTCGAGACCATGATGGGGTCGCAAACGATTGGAACAGCGTGTGTTGTCAAATATTCCGACAACATACCGACGACCGTTTGTGCCACCTCCAAATTCGGAATCTGACCGATTTTTATGGCAGCAATCGTCATATCGCCGGCCAGGTCGCTGAATTGAGTGCGCACCGTCCGGGCTGGTACGGGCATCACGTCAGACACCCCCATCGTGCTTTGCGAAGTTAGGGCCGTAATCACCGTCGCGCCGTACCCGCCCAAAGCCGTAATGGTTTTCAAATCCTGCTGAATGCCGGCTCCCGCCGACGGATCGCTTCCTGCTATGCTCAATATTATTTCCATGCGTCTCCCAAGATCATTGCGCCGCCAAAGCCCATCGCCAGCACCCGCGGCACATCCTCAAAACGGACTCCGCCAAGCGCCAGCACCCGATGGTCTATCAGTCCCTGCCGCCTTGCCTGCTCCAACTCGGCCATGGTAAAAGCGGCTCTATAGTTTTGTTTTGAAATACTGTCGAAAATCGGCGACAAGCTCAAATAATTGTAGGGGTCTTTGCGACAAGCCGCCAATTCTTCAAACGAATGGCACGAACGGCTCACACTCCCCGACCAGCCGGCAGGCGCCTTGGGGTTACGCCGATTCAGGTGTACCCCATACAGGCCGTAATCGGCCGCCAGTTCAAACCAGTCGTGCAAGACCAGGCGGTTGTGCCATTCTGCCGGGATGGCGCGAATCAGTGCCTCAACCTCGTTTTTACCAGCGCAAGGTTTTCGTATGTGCACCAAGTCGGCACGGCCGCTGCTCAAAAAAGCAGCAATGCGCACGGCCTCATCGGCCACAAAATCGGGCAATGTCAGTACAATAATCATATCACGTTTCCGAAAAGGTCAAACGAGGCGTCCCAGTCCTTCCACACCGGCTCGCGGCCCAACTGTTTCAACCGCTGCCGGATCTCTGCGGCCGTACGCTCGTCGCTGACGGTAAACTGCTCCAAAGCTTGCGGATAGGTGTGATATCCGCCTGGGTTGACCTTGCTTTGTGCCGACATCGTGGTAACACCGAGCGTGCACATGTTGTCGCGAATGTAGGCCGGTTCGCGGGTCGAATACGAAATGTCCACATCGTGATCGAAAATGCGCATGGCGAAGGTGGCCTGCGCCAACTGGCGGTCGGTCATAAAGCAATTGGGTTGGAACCCTTCGTTTTGCGCCGGCCGCATGCGCGGAAAATTGACCGAATATTTGGTACGCCAGTAGTGTTTCTGCAAATAGCGCAAATGGTAGGCCATCATCGTTACATCGGTACGCCACTCTTTTTCGAGACCGATAAGCACGCCCATGCCAATGGAGTGCACCCCAGCCTGCCCCATGCGGTCGAACCCGTCGCAACGCCACTCAAACTTGCTCTTCATACCGCGCGGATGGTAAAGTTGGTAATGGTCGCGGTGGTAGGTTTCCTGAAAACAGATTACCCCGTTGAGCCCGTGGCGGGTCAGTTCGAGGTAGTCCTCGGCCGACAGGGGCATCACTTCGATTTTGATATTGGAGAAATATTTTTTGGCAATATCGATGGCCTCGGCCAGATACGGCACACCCGCCTTGGCTGGATGCTCGCCGGTTACCAGCAGAATATTCTCGAACGGCGCCAATTGCTTGATGGCCTTGTACTCGTCCTCAATCTGCTCGGGCGTCAGGATAATCCGCGGCATCGGGTTTTCGCGATGAAAACCGCAATACACACAACTGTTGCAACAAGCGTTTGTGATATAGAGCGGAATAAACATCGACATGGTGCGGCCGAAACGCTCTTCGGTATATTTGCGCGACAGACGGGCCATCACCTCAAGATAGGGTTCGGCGGCAGGCGACAACAAGGCCATAAAGTCATCGACATCGCAATGCTGCTTGCCCAATGCCCGACGCACGTCGCTGTCGGTCTTGGCGGCAATACGCTCCGTCGTTTCTTCCCAACTGATTTTTTTTAATTCATCAGAAAACATACGCTTCAAATTATCAATAAGTTATGTTCCTTATTCTGTTTTAGGTCGTTTGGCACACGGTTGGAAGGCATACTCCTTGAGCTGGATAATCGAAGGATGCGTACCGCACAGCGCGCACTGGTTGTTTTTGGCAAAATCAAAACGATGGAAGGCCATATCCCTCACATCAAACGTCAGCAATGCATTGGTAAGCGGCTGCCCCACCTGGGCAATACACTTGATCACCTCGGTGGCCTGCAACGTGCCCAGCACGCCGGCTACACTTCCCAACACCCCGACCGTCGAGCAGGTCTCTATTTCGGACTTGGCAGGAGGTTCTGGGAACAGACAGCGGTAGCAGGCGGTACCCGGCAGGTGCGTCATCAACTGCCCGCTATAGCGGTTAATTCCTCCCATCGAAAAGGGTTTCTCCAACATCACGCAAGCATCGTTGATCAAGTATTTGGTGGCGAAATTATCGGTTCCGTCCACCACCAAGTCGTATTCGCGAATCAGGTCCAACGCATTGTCTTCCGACAGGTAGCGGTTGTGCAACACCACCTGCACCTCGGGATTGACCGCCGCCAACTTGGTCTGGGCCGATTCCGTCTTGAAACGGCCCACATCGGGGGTGGTATGGATAATCTGACGCTGCAAGTTGTCAAGGCTGACCCAGTCGCCGTCGGCCAGGCCCAGCGTACCAACTCCGGCGGCTGCCAGATATAGTGCAACGGGCGAGCCCAAACCGCCGACTCCCACGACCAGCACTTTGGCCTGCGCCAGACGCAGTTGTCCCTGTTCTCCGAATCCGTCCAGAATCAGGTGGCGATTGTAACGGCGTTTTTGGTCAGAGTTCAGCTTCATCATTTCTTGAGTTTGCGCAAATCGTGCGTCAGTTTGGCGGCACAGAAATTCGGACCGCACATGGTACAGTATTCGCCATCGGTATGTCCGGCTTCCTCAAAATACTGCAAAGCACGCTCGGGGTCGAGTGAGAGGTGGAACTGGTCGCGCCAACGGAAATCAAAACGCGCCTTGGACAAGGCGTTGTCGCGAATGGTCGCGCCCGGATGCCCTTTGGCAATATCGGCGGCATGGGCGGCGATTTTGTAGGTAATCACCCCGTTGCGCACGTCCTCGCGGTTGGGCAAGGCCAAATGCTCCTTAGGGGTCACATAGCACAACATGGCAGTTCCCAACCAGGCGATTTGCGCGCCACCGATGGCACTGGTAATGTGGTCGTAACCCGGAGCGATGTCGGTCACTACCGGCCCAAGTGTATAGAAGGGCGCCTCGTGGCAACTGGTCAGCTGGCGCTCCATGTTTTCTTTGATCAGGTGCATCGGCACATGGCCGGGGCCTTCGATAAAGGCCTGCACATTTTTGTTCCACGCCCGTTGCACCAGTTCGCCCAACGTATCGAGCTCGGCAAACTGGGCGGCATCGTTGGCGTCGGCCGTGCAACCGGGACGCAAGCCGTCGCCAAGCGAAAGGGCCACGTCGTATTGCGCCACGATGTCGCAGATTTCGTCGAAATGCTCGTACAAAAAGCTTTCGCGCTTGTGCAACAGACACCATTTGCTCATAATGCTACCTCCGCGGCTCACAATACCGCACAGGCGGCTGTCGGCCAGATGCACGTTCTGGTACTTGATGCCGGCGTGAACGGTAAAATAATCGACTCCCTGCTCGCATTGCTCAATCAGGGTGTCTTTATACACTTCCCACGTCAGGTCCTCGACCTTGCCATCGACTTTTTCGAGGGCCTGGTAGATAGGCACCGTGCCTACGGGAACCGGGCAGTTGCGTACAATCCATTCGCGGGTCTCGTGGATGTTGGCGCCAGTCGAAAGGTCCATCAGTGTGTCGCCGCCCCATTTGCACGACCACACAGCCTTGTCCACCTCCTCTTCGATCGACGACGTGGTGGCCGAGTTGCCGATATTGGTGTTGATTTTGACAGCGAAATTGCGACCGATAATCATGGGCTCGCTTTCGGGATGGTTGATATTGGCCGGCAGCACGGCACGTCCGCGTGCAATTTCGTCACGAACAAACTCGGGCGTAATGTGCGATTTTATGCCCAACTCCTCACAGTTCATGTTTTCGCGAATGGCCACATACTCCATCTCGGGCGTCACTATACCCGCCTTGGCGTAGGCCATTTGAGTGATGGACTTGCCCGCCTTGGCCCGGCGGGGTAGCCGGATATGCTCGAAACGCAAAGAATCGAGGCTGTGGTCGGCCATGCGCTGGCGGCCGTACTCCGAAGTCAGTTGGCTGAGTTGTTCGGTATCCTGGCGCGCCTCAATCCAACTCTGGCGGATGCGCTCAAGCCCTTTTTTCAAATCGACCTTGACGGTCGGATCCGAAAACGGGCCGCTGGTATCGTAAATGTACACCGGGGCGTTCTCCTCGGTATGCAGCTTGCCGTCATCGCCCTTGGTAACGGTAGGCGTAAGATTGACTTTGGTCATTCCCACACGGATTTGCGGAAACAGTTTGCCCGGCATATAGAATTTTTCTCTCTTGGCGTATGCTTTGCGATCTTGTGGCATAATGCTAAAATTTAATCGTTCAAAAATGCGGTTAACGGACTGGAAGCTTCGGCACAGTCGGCGATGGCGCCTAACCCGGCTTCGTATGCCTGACGGCCGGCGATGACCGCTTGCCGGAAGGCATCGGCCATGGCGACAGGGTCGCCGGCCACGGCGATGGCGGTGTTGACCAGACAGCAGTCGGCCCCCATTTCCATGGCTTCGGCCGCATGGCTCGGCGCTCCGATTCCGGCATCCACCACCACAGGCACGGTCGCCTGCTCAATGATGATTTGCAAGAAGTCTTTCATGCGCAGGCCCTTGTTGGTGCCGATCGGAGCGGCGAGCGGCATCACCGTGGCCGCGCCGGCCTCTTCGAGGTGCTTGCAAAGCGTTGGGTCGGCCTGGCAATAAGGCAACACCACGAACCCGAGCTTGACCAGTTTTTCGGTGGCCTTGAGGGTCTCGACCGAATCGGGCAACAGGTAGCGCGGGTCTGGGTGGATTTCCAACTTCAGCCAGTTCGTACCAAAGGCCTCGCGTGCCATCTGGGCAGCAAAGACCGCTTCTTCGGCATCACGGACGCCCGACGTGTTGGGCAGCAATTGGATCTGACTGTGCTGCGTGATGTGCGTCAGCAAATCGTCTTGCTTGTCGTCCAATTCAATGCGCTTCATGGCCACGGTCACCATTTCGGTTTGCGAGGCCTCGATGGCCTTGGCCATCAATTGGTTGTTACTAAATTTTCCGGTTCCCAAAAACAATCGGGAATTGAATTCCCTACCGGCAATAATCAGCTTGCTCATATTTCTTGTGTTAGTTTGATCAATTGTTTCACTTCGGCCACCGGGTCTTGTGCCCGCAACACCGCGCCACTCACCGCAATACCGCTTACCCCTGTACGCATCAGTGCGGGGATATCTTCGGCCGAGATGCCGCCGATAGCCACCAACGGCAGCTGGATTTTTGCTTCGCGCATCTGTTCAAGCAGGCTTCGATAGCCTTCGAGCCCCAACACGGGCGCCAGTTTCTCTTTGGTGGTGGTGAAGCGGAAGGGGCCGCAACCGATATAGTCGGCCGAAGATTTGTAATGTAACAGAATGTCTTCGAACGTGTTGGCGGTTCCTCCAATGATGAATTGGCTGCCAAGCAACTTGCGCGCCTCGGCCACCGGCATGTCGTTTTTGCCCAAATGCACCCCGTCGGCACCAAGTTCCTTGACCAGCGCTACCCGGTCGTCGATAATCAGCTTGGCACCGTATGCCTTGCACAGTTGCATGGCCTGCAGGGCAACTGGCCGCACTTCATCGTCGGTGGCGTGCTTCATCCGCAGCTGGATCCAGCGGCAGCCGCCTTCCAACGCCATGCGGATACCGTCAAGGTAAGTGTAACGGTCGGTATAATGGGAGATAAACTGCAACATGTCTGATTATCCTCCACAAACGGCTTTGACTATCGTCACATTCATTTCCTCTGACAAAATGGTTTCGGTCCATTGGCTACGCGGCACCATTTGGTTGTTCACCGCCACGGCCACGCCCTTATCGGGCAGCTGCAGCCCGACTGCCAGCTCCTGCAGATTTTTGGCCTGCGTTTCGGTCAAACGGTTGTTAATGTTGATTTTCATAAACTTAACGATAAAAAAAACTCGAATAAGCGATTTCGCATCAACTTACCCGAGGCAGATCCAATCTCTTGTTATTTTACCTATTCCCTTCGACGGCATTATCCGTAGCAGGTTATATGGGTATAATCTCAGCCGCTGTTCAGCAGCACCCCAGGTTTCTATACTGACGTTGCAAAGGTAATGTTTTTTTTCGACTTTGCCACAAAAATATTGTATCTTTGCATGCAAATGAAAAACAGTTGGCTGACATATTGGCGCGACAACGGCTTGTTTTGGTCGTGTATGTGCATGGCGATACTCCTGATGGGAATCTTCTTGTACGAACACGGACAAATCGACTCCCATCTGGCACTCAATGCTTACCACCACCCAGTTGCAGACTTTTTTTTCAAGTATTACACCTACATCGGCGGGGGGCTTCCCTGCTATATCGGCCTGGCCCTGCTGTTTTACAAACTCCGCACGGGCGTTTTTGTACTGGGCGGACAAGCCGTTGCCGCCCTGCTGACCCAGCCGCTCAAGCACTTGATCGCCCGTCCGCGTCCGCTGACGCTTTTCAGAGAGTTGGGGCTGCAATTGCCCGACACCGTCGATGGCGTGCATCTATGGGACGCCTACAACAGTTTCCCGAGCGGACACACTTCGGCTATTTTCGCCTTTATCGGCTGCCTGGCCGCTCTGCTACCGCCCCGCTACCGCAAGTGGCAGCTGCCGCTTTGTCTGCTGGCGCTACTGGGAGCCTATTCGCGCATCTACCTGTCGCAACATTTTTTGGAGGACACCTTGGCGGGAGCCCCAATCGGTGCGTTGGCCACCGCATTGGCCTACACCATCTGCTACCAACGCGACTGGGGCGAATATCCTGTTTATCAGTTCAAACGCAATAAGGCTTCGTAATATGGCTTCGAACGCATACAAGTTCTATACGCTCGGTTGCAAACTCAACTTTGCTGAATCGTCGGATTTGGCAGCCCGCTTGCAGGCAATGGGCTACCACCAGGCACAAAGCGGCGAAACTCCCGACTGGTGTTTTGTCAACACGTGTACCGTCACCGACGCGGCCGACACCAAGGGACGCCAGCTGATTCACCGCATCCACCGCGAACACCCCGATGCCAAAATAGTGGTAACGGGTTGCTATGCCCAACTCAAGGCGGATGAAATCGCGCGTTTCGACGGAGTGGAGCTGGTTTTGGGTGCCAACGACAAATTCCGGTTGCCCCAGCTGCTTGCCAGCCGGTCACTCACCCCATCGGTACAAGTCAGCGACACCAAGTTGCGGGGCGAATTTTATGCTTCGTGTTCGAAGGAGGATCGCACCCGGCATTTCTTAAAGGTACAAGACGGATGCGACTGTTTTTGCACTTACTGTGCCATTCCGTTTGCTCGCGGACGAAGCCGTAGCGGACGCATCAGCGACTTGGTCGCCGAAGCTCGTTCTGTAGCCAGTCAAGGCGGTCGTGAGATTATTCTGACTGGGGTAAACATCGGCGATTTCGGTCGTCATCAGGGAGAGACACTGCTTGGCTTAGTTGAGGAGTTGGCCAAGGTCGAAGGGATTGACCGCTACCGAATTTCGTCGGTCGAGCCCGACTTGCTCACCGACGAAATCATTGATTTTGTAGCAGTCAACCCACGATTCGCACCGCATTTCCACATTCCTTTACAAGCTGGTAGCGACGAAGTGCTGCAACTCATGCACCGCCGATACGACACCGCGCTTTTTGCCGACAAGATCGCACGCATCCGCCAGCGCATTCCCAATGCCTTTATCGGTGTCGATGTGATGGCCGGCATGCGGGGCGAAACCGAAGCGCTTTTCGAGAAATCCTATCAATTCATCCAACAACTCGAAGTCAGCCAACTGCACGTTTTCCCCTATTCCGAAAGGGCTGGCACCGCCGCCTTGCGGATTAGTCATGTGGTAACGCCGCAGGAAAAGCGCCGCCGCACCGACTTGCTGCTGGCACTGTCGGATGAGAAGAAACACGCTTTCTACGAAAGCCAAGTCGGCACAGTGCGACAAGTGCTGTGGGAAAGCGCCCGCAAACAGGGTACCATGGCAGGATTTACCGAAAATTATGTACGATTGCGCCGCCCGTTCGAGGCCAACAAAACCAATACTATTGAGACCATTACGATTACCTCCGATCTGTTAAGCTATGAAATTTGACTTGATCCATACCGATACCAGCTGCAAAGCGCGCGCCGGTGTTCTGCACACCGCTCACGGCGACATCGAGACCCCCATTTTCATGCCCGTTGGAACCGTTGGCAGCGTCAAGGCGGTTCATGCCCGCGAGCTCAAGCACGACATCGGAGCGCAAATCATTTTGGGCAACACCTACCACCTGTACCTACGTCCCGGAACCGACATCTTGGAGCAGGCGGGCGGCCTGCACCGCTTCAATGCCTGGGACGGTCCGATTCTGACCGACAGCGGCGGCTTTCAAGTGTTTTCGCTCTTAGACGCGCGCAAACTGACCGATGAGGGGGTGACGTTCCGCTCGCACATTGACGGGTCGAAGCACCTGTTCACTCCCGAACGCACGGTCGATATCCAACGCAGCATCGGCTCCGACATCATGATGGCACTCGACGAATGCTGTCCGGGCAATGCCGACCGCAACTATGCCGAAAAATCATTGGATTTGACGCACCGCTGGTTGGAGCGTGGGGTGCGCCGTTTTCGCGAAACCGAACCGAAATACGGCTACGAGCAGGCGTTTTTCCCGATTGTACAGGGATGTGTCTATCCGGATTTGCGCCGCCGTTCGGCCGAGTTCATCGCATCGCAGGATTGCGCGGGCAACGCCATTGGCGGTTTGGCGGTTGGCGAGCCGGCCGAGGTGATGTACGAAATGATTGAGATTGTAAACGAAATACTGCCCACCGACAAGCCCCGTTATCTGATGGGGGTCGGTACGCCGGCCAACCTGCTCGAAGCCATTGAGCGTGGCGTGGATATGTTCGACTGCGTCATGCCCACCCGCAACGGCCGCAACGGCATGCTCTTCACCTGGCAGGGCACCATCAACATCCGCAACAAGCGCTGGGCCGATGATTTCTCGCCCATTGACGAGACTTCCGACTGTTTTGTC
>JAGACJ010000054.1 GCA_017614195.1 Paludibacteraceae bacterium | reverse complement strand
GGCGAATGGACGAACTATACGGTCAATGTCCGCAAGGCCGGGCTCTACCGGATTATCACCGTTTACGGAAACCACGATAATCAGGCCAGTCTGCTGGTTAACGGTCAGCCTGCCGCAGAACTGAAACTTCCCGAGGACATGGGCGACTGGCACAACTGGAACCAAGCCACTGTCGGGTACATCAGCTTTGAACACGAGGGACTCAACCTGCTGACCTTCAAGTACAACAGCGGTGCCAACTGGGCCTATCTGGATTTCCTCTTCGAGTCGGAGTAGGTGATTTTTTTGTTGTGCAATCACCTCCAATCCCCTAATCTATCTTCGTTCGGCCCAGTCTCCTCGGTCAAGGTTGCGATACCCGATGGCTTCGGCAAGGTGCTGGGCACGAATTTTTTCAGACCCGTCAAGGTCTGCTATGGTGCGGGCGACTTTGAGAATACGGTCGTAGGCGCGAGCCGAAAGATGCAGTTTCTGCATGGCGGCCCGGAGCATTTCCAAACCTTCGTCGTCGGGTAGGGCGTATTGGCGCAAAAGTTTCGGGGTCATCTGCGCATTGCAATGCACCCCTTGGGTGTTGGCAAACCGCTGTTCCTGTATTTTGCGGGCTGCAATCACGCGCGCCCGTATCTGTTCGCTCGATTCGGCAATCGGGGCGGAAGTAAGTTTGTCGAATGGGACGGGGACAATCTCGATGTGAATGTCAATGCGGTCGAGTAGCGGCCCCGAAATCTTTCCTAAATAGCGTTGGACGGCTCCAGGAGGGCAGACGCATTCGCGTTCGGGATGGTTATAAAACCCGCAAGGACACGGATTCATAGAGGCCACCAGCATGAAACTTGCAGGGTACTCTATGCAGAAATTGGCGCGCGAAATGGTGATGCGCCGGTCTTCGAGCGGTTGGCGCATGACCTCTAATACCGAGCGCTTGAATTCGGGCAACTCGTCAAGAAACAACACACCGTTGTGCGCCAGCGATATTTCGCCTGGCTGTGGGTATGAACCGCCACCTACGAGGGCCACGTCCGAAACGGTATGGTGGGGGCTGCGAAACGGCCGTTGGTAGAGTAGGGATGTTCCTCGTTCCATTTTGCCGGCAACCGAATGAATCTTGGTGGATTCCAAGGCTTCGGACAAGCTAAGCGGTGGCAAGATTGAAGGCAAACGCTTGGCCATCATGGATTTGCCTGCGCCCGGAGGTCCTACAAGAATGATGTTGTGTCCGCCTGCAGCAGCTACTTCGAGCGCGCGTTTGATACTGTCTTGTCCGCGAACATCCGAAAAATCGAGGTCAAAATGTTCGGCAAGATGATTGAAATTGTTCATCGGTTCGGCGGTAGATGGCGTCAATTCGATTTCATTGTTCATGAAACGAACCACGTCTTCCAGACGGTTGACGCCATAAACCTTGAATTGTTTGACTACAGCCGCCTCACTGGCATTTTCGGCAGGCAGAATAATCCCTTCAAAACCGGATTCCTTGGCCTTGACAGCAATGGGGAGCGCTCCTCTGATAGGTAATATCTGCCCGTCGAGAGACAACTCTCCCATAATCAGGTATTTGCCGAGCTTTTCACTGCTAATTTGCTCATTAGCCGCCAAGATGGCCAACGCCAAAGGCAAATCATACGCGGCACCCTCTTTGCGAATGTCGGCCGGCGACAGATTGACAATGACTTGCTGTTTCGGGAACTTGTAATTGTTGTAGGTCAGAGCCGACAAAATGCGCTCGTGGCTTTCCTTGACGGCACTGTCGGGTAACCCGACCAAAAAGAATTTGATACCTTGAGATACATTGACCTCAATCGTAATGACGGTGGCGTCGATGCCTTGCACCGCGGCCCCATAACTTTTGACTAACATATAAAAGATTAAGAATTAAAAGCATGATGGATAAGATGGGCGGATAGGGGGATGAACCCTAATCCGCGTGTTTCAATTTGGCGATAATCGTTTCGTTACCAGTTGTCTCTTCTTGCAGGTTTACCAGGATTTCGGCATCCATGGGCAGAAACAGATCAACTCGCGAACCGAATTTGATGAATCCCAACTGTTGGTTGATGTGGCATTCTTCGCCCTCTTTGGCGTATGTTACAATGCGGCGGGCCAAGGCGCCGGCAATCTGCCGCACAAGGATTTTCTGTTTGTTTTTTGCTTCGATGATGATGGAAGAACGCTCGTTTTCGGTGCTTGATTTTGGCAGCCATGCGGCCATTTTTCGCCCGTCTTGGTGCGATACGTGCAGCACTTTCCCCCCGATGGGTATCCAATTGGCATGCATGCTCAATACCGACATGAAAATGGAAACCTGCATGCGTTTCTCGTGGAGCAAGTCATTTTCCTCAACCGGCTCAATGACCACAATCTTACCATCGGCAGGTGCAACCACATAGTTTTCATCTGCCATCAGAATACGTTCCGAGATACGAAAAAAATAGGTAAAAAACAGGCAGACAACCAAAGAAATGATTGAGGTGACAATGGCAAGGACCTTCCACGGTGTAAGAATGTACAACAAACCGTTTACAACGATCAACGTAAAAAACAGCATGAGTAGCAGGTGCTTACCTTCTTTGTGTATTTTCATAGGGTTAGAGAGCTTTTAGGATTTCGATATAGATATAAATGACAGGAACCGTCATCAACAAACTGTCGAAGCGGTCAAGGACCCCCCCATGGCCAGGAAGAATATTGCCCGAGTCCTTGATACCGACACTGCGTTTCAGCAGCGACTCGAACAGGTCGCCGAAAGTGCTGGCAATTACCACCAACAAGCCGAAGATAATCCAATGCAGGAAGGAGTCTTTCAAAAGATATGCAATCAGTGCTGATGCCGCCATGGTCAGTAGGGCACCGCCAATCAGACCTTCCCAAGTCTTTTTGGGTGAAATGTGTTCTGCCAAGTGGTGTTTTCCCAACGTACATCCCACAAGGTATGCACCGGTATCGGTTACCCAAATCAGTACAAACATGACAAACAATCGGATGAGGTCGATTTCATCGCGCATCAGAAAATTAAGAAACCCGAACGGCAGTGCAATCATGGCTTGTCCCATCAAGGCAAACGCAATGTTGTGCATGGGTTTCGGCTGTTTGCGGAACAATTCGGCGATAACGGTTGCGATGAGGCATATTCCGTAGGCGATGAAGGGCCATGAACCGCCAAAGTGATTGTACCAAAAACAGCAGAAGTATAGAATCAGACCCGAGGCAATCAGCCAAATAGAGGGTACATTCACCTCATCATTGAGGTTGGCTATGCGATAAAACTCGAACAGACCAATAGCTGTCACTACTGCAAATAGTGCGGAAAATGTGTAATACGGTAGTTGGAAATACAATCCTAACACAATAAGTGCCACATAAACGATAGCGGTGCAAGTTCGAATGATGAAATTTCGCATGTCAGTTCCTCCTTTTTGCTTCTTTTTATGATGCGGTTTCTTCTTCAGACGATGTAGGCGCTGCTTCTGGAGCTTGTACCGAGTCGGTGCTGGTTTCCGAAGGCTCGGCCGTGGAGGCTGATTCCTTTTCGGCAGCGCTTTCGCGGCTTAAAATCTCCATGCGGCTTACCCATGGACGTTTGCCAAAGATGCGCTCCACATCTTCGGTGAAGATGACCTCGTTTTCGACCAGCAAATCGGCCAAGGCCTGGTGCTTGTCTCTGTTTTGCCGGATGAGGTCGAGGGCACGTTGGTATTGCGTCTGCAAAATCTTGTTGACCTCGCTGTCGATTTGCTCAGCGGTTTTCTCGCTATAAGGCTTCGAGAACGAGTAATCGCCTTGCGTAAAATTGTAATAGCTGATGTTGGGCAACTTGTCGCTCATACCGTAGTAAACCACCAAAGAGTAGGCAATCTTTGTGGCGCGTTCCAAATCGCTTAAGGCACCGGTTGAGGCGTGATTGTACACAATTTCCTCGGCGGCTTTGCCTGCTAACAGCGAACAAATTTCATCAAGCATTTGCTCTTTGGTCGAAACGACGCGCTCTTCGGGCAGATACCAGGCAGCGCCAAGTGAGTTGCCCCGGGGCACGATCGTCACTTTGACAAGCGGATTGGCATATTCCAGCAGCCAACTAACCGAGGCGTGCCCGGCTTCGTGGATGGCAGTGGAGGCTTTTTCGGCAGCTGTCATGATTTTGTTCTTGCGTTCCAAACCTCCGATAATGCGGTCAACCGCATCCAGAAAGTCTTGTTTTTGTACAGCGTCGTGATTATGACGGGCTGCAATCAGTGCGGCTTCGTTGCAGACATTGGCGATTTCGGCTCCCGAGAATCCCGGGGTTTGTTTGGCAAGAAAATCCACATTCAAATCTTTCTCCAACTTGATGGGGCGGAGATGTACGTTAAAGATGGCTTCGCGTTCGTGTACATCTGGCAAATCCACGTGAATCTGACGGTCGAAACGGCCTGCGCGCAACAACGCCTTGTCGAGAATGTCGGCGCGGTTGGTGGCTGCCAAAATGATGACACCGCTATTTGAGCCAAAACCGTCCATCTCGGTCAGCAGTTGGTTCAAGGTGTTTTCGCGTTCGTCATTGGAGTTGAACGACGGGTTTTTGCCTCGGGCACGTCCAACAGCGTCAATCTCATCGATAAAGATGATGCAAGGGGCTTTTTCTTTGGCTTGGCGGAACAGGTCGCGTACGCGCGAAGCGCCTACACCCACAAACATTTCGACAAAGTCGGAACCCGACATCGAAAAGAACGGGACATCGGCTTCGCCGGCAACGGCTTTGGCCAACAGGGTCTTGCCGGTTCCGGGAGGACCTACCAGCAGGGCTCCTTTGGGAATCTTGCCACCCAAATTGGTATATTTTTTGGGGTTCTTCAAGAAATCTACGATCTCCTGAACTTCTTGCTTTGCCTCTTCCAATCCGGCTACATCCTTGAATGTCACCTTGTTGTCGGTGCTTCCCTTGTCAAACAGCTTGGCTTGCGACTTGCCGACATTGAAAATGCCGCCGCCACCAGGGCCGGCACCCCCCGACATGCGTCTCATCAAGAAGAACCAGAGCAGCAGAAACAGCAACAATGGCCCTACCGAAATCAAAAAAGAGTCGAAATAATCCTTGCGGGTGGTGTAAGTCACCTCTATTTCGGGATGCGCTGTGATGAACGTGTCGAATGCGTCGGTCGACGGAATGCTGATTTTGAGTGTCGGTACGTCTTGCAACTTGCTGATGTCATCGGTGTCGAATATCTCAGACAACGCCTGTTTGTTGTTCAAATTCACCGTGGCTTCGGCATATTCTTTGTTCACCACCTCAATTTTGGCGATATACCCCGAATCGACATAATTGCGAAATTGCGAGTAGGGTACCTCCCTAACGCTCGAGCCACCCGAAGAAAAGGCAATTGCGGCAAGCGCGATACCCACAATGGCGTATACCCAATATAGGTTAATCCTAAATTTGAAATTCGGTTCCTTATTTTCTTTTGACATTTGACAAGTGTATGGAAAAGTTGTTTGCTAACTTTGTGCGGTTATAGTAAATTCTCGATATGGGTCAAGTCGGCATCCTCCCAAAGGTGCTCCAAGTCGTAGAAGGCTCGTGGGGCGCGTTGCATAACATGTACCATAATGTCGGTGTAGTCGAGTACAATCCATTCGCAGTTTTCGAACCCTTCCATGGCCATCGGCTTTTCGCCGCTGTGCTCGCGTACATACTCGCGCAAGTTGGTCGCCATGGCATTGACATGGGTGTTCGAATTGCCTTCGCAAATAATCATGTAACTGCAAATGGCATTTTCTATTTTACTCAAGTCTGCAACTACGATGTTCAATCCTTTCGAATCTTGGATGCCATCGATGATGGTATGTACAAGGTCTTTTCTGCTCATTATCGCTTTTTTGAAATTTCTGCAAATATACTTTTTTTTGCCATATCCGCAAAAACGGCGGATACAATATCGCTTTGTAAGGCGATTGGGCGTCCTTGGTCTCCAGATTCGCAAATGCTCTGCACCAGAGGAACCTGTCCCAACAATTCAATGCCTTCTCTTTCCGCTAACTGTTTGGCTCCTTCTTTGCCGAACAAATAGTATTTGTGTTCGGGCAATTCTTCGGGCGTGAACCAAGCCATGTTTTCGACGATTCCGAGGATAGGTACGTTTACCTGTGGGTTGCGGAACATGTCAATGCCTTTGACGGCATCGGCCAGTGCCACGGCTTGCGGCGTGCTGACAACGATAGCACCGTCCAACTGCAAATTTTGTACCAAAGTCAGATGGATGTCACTGGTGCCGGGAGGAAGGTCAATCAAAAAGAAGTCCAATTCGCCCCAGGCCGCTTCGGAGATGAGCTGTTTGATGGCGTTGCTGGCCATGGCGCCACGCCAAACGATGGCACTGCCAGGGTCGACAAAAAAGCCAATCGATAGGATTTTGACCCCGTATTTTTCAATGGGGACGATGAGGCCCTGCTCATCGGCAACCGGGCGTTCGCCCTCGATGCCAAACATTTTTGGGATGGAGGGGCCGTAGATGTCGGCGTCAAGCAAACCTATTTTGTAGCCCTGTTTGGCCAAAGCCACTGCCAGATTGGCGGATACGGTCGATTTGCCGACCCCGCCTTTGCCCGAAGAGACTGCGATTTTGCATTTGACCTTTGCCATGGCATCGACTTTGGGTTGTGGGTCTGCTTGCGGATGGACGATGTCGATGTGTCCGATAATGTCTGTTTCCGGGCTGACGTATGTCAGAATGGCTTGCTCGCACGCTTTGACCAGCGATTTGGCCAGTGGGTCGTTGGGTTTCAGCAAAAGTGAGAATGACACCGACATGCCGTCAATGCGGATATTGTCATACACCATGCCGGCAGAGACGATATCTTGACCGGTGGCGGGGTATTTTACATGCGCGAGTGCGTCTAATATAAGTTGTGGATAAAGTGTCATGCTGTCAAATTATTGGTTTTGCTGGCTGCGACGGCTACGGTTGAAACTGCGGTAACTGTCGGGCTCGATTTCGATGTCGGTTTCGACAAGCGCCCCTTGCCACGGCAGTTCGAATTGCAGATATTTGATGGTAAGCCCGCGGTCGAGCCATTGTTGTTCGTAATAGGTTCTGATGGATAAAATTTCGTCGTTACGTCCATCGCCGTACAAATCCGGTGTATTGTCGTTGACTTTCAATTTGTTACATTGTACCAACGCGTCGGTGTAGGTGTAGAGGAACGGACTGTCGGTCTTGAGAT
Source organism: Paludibacteraceae bacterium (assembly GCA_017614195.1). GTDB lineage: Bacteria > Bacteroidota > Bacteroidia > Bacteroidales > Paludibacteraceae > Enterocola. Next base: position 4,810 of record JAGACJ010000054.1, on the reverse strand, counting down.
GAATCAGTCCGTTGTCTTTCAAAATGTGGCGGTAAAGTTCCAAAAAACGCGTGGAAGTCAGACGTTTCCGAACCTTTTTCATTTGAGGGTCAGGAAATGTAATCCACAACTCGCTGACTTCGCCTGGAGCGAAAAACTGGTCAATCAATTCGATGTCGGTACGTAAAAAAGCGGCGTTTTTTAACCCCTCAAGGTTAGACTGCTTGGCGCCAGCCCACATGCGCGCTCCTTTGATATCGACCCCGATAAAGTTGCGGTTGGCGAAATGTCGTGCAAGTCCGACGGTGTATTCGCCGCGGCCGCATCCCAATTCCAAAACAATGGGATGGTCGTTGCCGAACACTTCCGACCAGCGGCCTTTGAGGGGGAATCCTCCTTCGGCCTGTAATCGTGCGAATGGATATTGGAACACGTTGTCGTATTCCTCCATTTCGGCAAATTTCTGCAGTTTATTCTTGCCCATCTTCCTTGCGTTTTTGAATGGTCAGTCCAATGCTGCTGATACCTTTGAGCTGTTTTTCGCGCATGGCTTGCGATACATGGAACTTATAGGTTCCTTTTATCGGAAAATGTTTGATTCTCAGGTAGATAACAGGCATTTCGTAGATACTGAAAAAATGTTTGCCCAACCATTTTCCGGTGTTGTCGGCCAAATAACATTCGATGGTGTCTTTTTGCACAATGCCGGCGGGCGATTCCGAGTCAACGAATAGCCAAAGGTTTTGATAGGAATATTTGTCGGTGTTGCGGATTTGGATCAATAAATCGCAGGCGCTGACCGTATCTTGAATGTCTGCTTCGAAAACGATGACAGAGTCTTGATCCCAACCGTCAGTATCCACCTCGCTGTATTGGTTGTACAGTTGGTTGTTGTTGCACGATGCCATGGCGGTAACCATGAGCAACAGTGCGAAAAAATGCAGGCCGTATTTATTCATTGTTATTCTTCTTGGGTTTGTTGTCTTTGCGTTGGCCATTGTTGTCGTTACGCTGTCCGTTGTTTTTGTGCGAATGGTGGTTTTTGCGTTTCTTCTTTTTGTCGAAACGGGTCAGACTGCCTTCGCCCACCGAGGTGGCGAATCCGATTGGAGCGGCTGCATTGGGCTTCTCGTTGTTTAGCGATTCGGGCTTTTCGCCACGTTTGTTCATCTCAATGACTTCTTTGGCACGATCAAGCGAAATCTCAACGAGGTTCACTGGTGCGTGCGGTGCTGTCGAATAGGTCATCTTGCGTGCAAAAGCATCAAGTTTGAAGAAATGGTAGGTGGCGTTTTCGGTTTCGAGTACAATGTTGCGGTCTGGGAACTCTTTGATGGCCTCAATGTAGTTATCTAACTCAAAATTGAGACAACATTTCAGTTTGGCGCACTGACCTGCAAGTTTTTGCGGGTTCATCGACAAGTCTTGCACGCGGGCGGCGTTGGTGACTACCGATTGGAAACTGCTCAAGAAAGTCGAGCAGCACAGCTCCCGTCCGCACGGGCCGGTTCCTCCAATACGGCCGGCTTCCTGACGAGCGCCGATTTGTTTCATCTCGATGCGCACGCCAAATGCTTCGGCCAATACCTTGATGAGTTGGCGGAAGTCCACGCGCTCGTCGGCGATATAGTAGAAAATCGCTTTGTTGCCGTCACCTTGGTATTCCACGTCACCGATTTTCATGTCAAGGTGCAGGTCCTTGGCCATTTTGCGCGAGCGTAGCATGGCGTCGTGTTCCTTGCCTTTAGATTCCATCCATTTGTCGATGTCTGCCTGACGGGCTTTGCGGTATATACGCTTGACTTCAGTTTTTTTGGGGTCAAAGCCGTTTTTCTTCATTTGCAAGGCCACCAGATATCCTTGCAGTGTAACTGTTCCGATGTCGTGTCCAGGGTTCGATTCCACCGCTACAATGTCGCCTTTTTCGAGGGGAATGTCATTGGAGTTGAGGTAGTATCCTTTGCGTGTGTTTTTAAACTGAACCTCCACATAACGGCTGGTTTCCATGTCAACCGGGATGTCCGACAGCCAGTCATAGACACTCAGCATCTGATTCGAGCATTTCTTACATCCGGCAGCCGTCAGTCTGCAGTTTCCTTTATCTAACGTGTAGTCCATAGTTAAATTTTGATTTGCGTAAGCAGTTGTAGCGCAAGGTCGAACAACACGAGTTTGGAGTTGGCGTTCTGCCCGATTTGGCGGGCGGCCAACAGCCATTGTCCGTTAATGTTTTCGATGTTACCTGTGTGGATACAACGCTTGAACTTGTTCATAAAGTCCGCCTCATTTGATTTGTAGTAACTCAACGATTCGTCGCCAAGATTCGCCATGAATGCCTCGCGCGTCAATGTTTCCGCGTATGCGAGGAATCCGGCGATCTTTTCGCGTCCTTCGGAGGCCAGCGATTCGGACCAAGCTTTGAGGTTGATCAGATTTCTGGTGGCAACATTATTCATGAGCTGGCGGTATAACTCAAAAAAGTGTTGCGTGTTGCCCTCCTCGTTTTGCAATTCGTTGGCGCGGGTAATGCTGCCGTTGGCCATTCTGGCGATTTCGTGTCCGAAATGCTGTTCCATGCTGGCCATGTCGATTGGCGCGACGCGGATAAGTTGTGTGCGAGAGACAATGGTCGGCAATAGCAAGTCGGGTTGCTCCGAAACAAGCATGAACACCGTTTGGGAGGGGGGTTCTTCCAAAACCTTGAGCAGTTTGTTGGCGCAAGTGGCGTTCATGGTTTCGGGTAGCCAAATGATAATGACTTTGTAATCGGCACTGTAGTTTTTCAAACGCAGTTTCGACATCAGAATCTCGCTTTCGTTGCTATAGATAACTCCCTTTTTTGTGGTCTCTCCTGTAAAGGACATCCACGACTGCAAGTCGAAATAACAGTTTTGACGTACAAAGTCGCGCCATTGCGGCAGCATGTTGTCGCATTTGGCGTTTTGTGAGTTTTCTGCGGCAAACGGGAAAATGAAGTGCAGGTCGGGGTGGGCAAGGTTGGCAAACTGCTTGCACGACGGACACGTTCCGCACGAATCTTCATTGGTACGATTAGGACAGTTGAGGTATTGGGCATACGCCATAGCCAAGGGCAGCGCTCCGTTTCCCGCCGATTCCCAGAATAAATGGGCGTGCGGAATCCGACCTGTCTGTGCGTTGGCAATCAGGTGCCTTTTGAGCGATTCTTGTCCTATTACGTCTTTGAATTGCATACGATCTCAACAAACCACAAAGATAGCAAAAAAATGTTGTATTTTGCCTATTGTTCGCCAAAAACAAGGCAAAAAGCGTCAAAAACCGAAAAGATTAAAATTGTAACGAGAATGGGACTGATGTGTTTGTTTTTTTATTATTTTTGCTACGTTTTGTTCCAATAAGTCAAATTGGTTTCTTTTTCTGAACACGCGCTTGCTTTTGCGAAGTGTCGTGAACAAAGATTCATGGGAACAAGGATTCCTGTATTTGTATATACTAAATAGTGATGTTATGAGAGTTATTATTGAGCCGGATTACGAAAAAGTTTCGCAATGGGCAGCCAATTATGTGGCTGCAAAAATTATAGCAGCCAAGCCGTCGGCGTCAAAGCCGTTTGTGCTGGGCTTGCCGACAGGTTCGTCACCGCTGGGCATGTACAAGGCCTTGGTTGAGTTGAACAAAAAGGGAGTGGTTTCGTTCAAACACGTCATTACTTTCAATATGGACGAATACGTCAACTTGCCGGAGAGTCACCCCGAAAGCTATCATTCGTTTATGTGGAACAACTTTTTCAGCCACATCGATATCGAAAAACAGAACGTGCATATCCTCAACGGTAACGCCCCTGATTTGCAGGCTGAGTGTGCTGCATACGAGAAAGCAATTGAAGCTGCCGGTGGCATCGATTTGTTCTTGGGGGGCATCGGACCTGATGGTCACATTGCCTTCAACGAACCGGGCTCTTCGTTGCGGTCGCGTACCCGTGTCAAGACCTTGACGACCGATACGATTATCGCCAACTCGCGCTTCTTCGAAGGCGATGTCAATAAAGTTCCCAAGACGGCATTGACCGTAGGGGTTGGTACGGTGATGGATGCCCGTGAGGTGTTGATTATTGTCAACGGTCACGTCAAAGCACGCGCATTGGCAGCAGCTGTCGAAGGCGGCGTCAGTCATTTGTGCACTGTCAGCGCCCTACAAATGCATCCCAAAGGCATTATCGTCTGCGACGATGCTGCGTGCGAAGAATTGAAGGTTGGAACATACCGTTATTTCAAGGACATTGAAAAAGACAATCTCTGCCCCAAATCGTTGTTGAAATAAGCGGGTCAAAAAGCAATAAGAAAACGGGAACTCCTTTCGGGGTTCCCGTTTTCTTACTATGATATAATAGGTGTCTTTACAATAAAAGTGTTATGTATGCGCGAGGAGTCCATGAAAAATGTTGCACTATGGCAAATGTATGCAATTAATACATGTTTCACGTCCGTCAATTGCAATTAAACGACCATTCTTTTCTAAGAAAAAGACTTGTCGAAGCATATACTCATCCAAATACCAAAGGTATTCTTCTACTGTTTGTGAGCTATCGTTTAAAACCTCGCAGTCGATTTCGGGTTTTTCCTCCCCTAAGCACAATTCTTTAGTCATTTGAAAGCTTGTGGAGAAAACACCTTTTCCCCAATATTCTTCTATCTGTTGCAGGGTCATATTTGCGATACCAAGCTCATGAAATCTCTTGTCTTTTATAATGATGGTATCATTTTTGTGTTCGGTTATTGTTGTATGCGAAATCGGTTTGCATGAAGAACAGATTGCCATTATGCTTAAAAATATGATGATTATTTGTTTCATT
>JAGACJ010000053.1 GCA_017614195.1 Paludibacteraceae bacterium | reverse complement strand
TGTGGCCATCGTGGTGAACGAATGGCAGATGGCGTCGAAATAGTCCATGCCGCCCACCCATAGGCAAAACGATTCGAAAAATGTAATGAGCGTGTACATTCCCCAAAGCATTTTGGCGGTGGTGCTCAGCTTCGGATGGATTTTGTCTTTGGTCGGGCCGGGAACTTCGGCGGCAAATAGCGACATGCCACCGACATCAAGCAGTGGCAGAATGGCCAGCGACAAAACGATAATTCCCATACCGCCTATCCATTGTAACAGGCTGCGCCAGAACAATTGCCCGTGGCTAAGTGTCTCGATATCGTTGAGGATGGTGGCTCCAGTTGTTGAAAATCCTGACATCGTTTCGAAGAAGGCGTCGGTGAACGACGGGATGCTGCCGCTCAAATAAAAAGGCAGCATTCCAAATGCCGAGAATACAATCCAAACCGTTGCGACGACAAGGAACCCTTCGCGTTTGCCCATGGTGATTCTTGTTTTTAAGGTAAACAAGAATCCAAGCAGCGAGGCGGCGGATGTGATACCGATCGAGTATAGGAAATACCTTACGTCTGATTCATTGTACAAGAATGAGACGAAACAAGCGACAGACATGAAGAGGATTTCGAAAACCAACAACATGCTCATGATGCGCACGACCGATTTGAAACTGAACAACTGTTTCATTTAAACCAATTTTCGATACGTTGCATACTGTCTTCGCTGCAGAAGACGATGACTTTGTCGCCCGGCTCTATTTGTGAGGTACCGACTGCGACGAACCCCTTGTTGTTGCGCACAATGCCGCCGATGATGATGTTCTTGGGCAGTCGTAAATCTTTCAGAGGGGCGGTCGTAATCGAGGATTCCGGCTCGGCAATCAGTTCTACGACTTCGACGTCGACGAATGTAAGGCAGCGAACCGATGCGTTTCCTCCTAAAATCAACTCGTATATGTGCGAGGCGGCCAACAATTTCTTGTTGATGATGGCGCCGATGTCCAGGTTTTGGGCCATCGGTATGTAGTCCAGATTCTCGACTTCGGCAATGGTGCGGTTGACCCCTAACCCTTTTGCCGTAAGACAAGCCAGAATATTGGTCTCAGCATTTCCGGTAAGCGAGATAAAGGCGTCGAACGACGAGATGTCTTCTTGTTTGAGCAACTCCAAATCGCGCCCGTCACCATTGATGACCAACACGTCTTTGGTGCGTTCGATGACCCGGTAGGTTTTGTCGATATTTTGTTCGATCACTTTGATGTTCATGTCCTTAGGTAGACTTTGGATGGTCTTGATGCCAATCCGGCTGCCACCGAGGAACATTACGTTCTTGATGTCGAATTTATCCTTGCCCGATTTGATACGGACTTCTTCCACACCTTCCTTGGTCGTGATGAAATAGACGATGTCACCGACTTGCACGCAGTCTTTACCAAACGGAATGATGGTTTTGTCGCCGCGTTTGATGACCACGACGCGAACCTGTGTGTTGTCGGCGAATGCCTGTTGAAAAGGAATTTCGAGAAGTGGGGACGCTTCTCGTATTTTGGTGGCCAATACGATGAGCTCTCCTCCTGCCAATTCGATGTATTGGCGTACCCATCCTTTCTTGAGACTGTTGACAATTTCGTTGGCGGCCAGCATCTCGGGGTAGATGAGCGAATCGACTCCCATACTCTTGAAGAACTCCTTGTTTTTGGGCAGTAGGTATTCTTGGTTGTCGATGCGTGCAAGGGTCTTTTGCGCTCCCAAATTGGTGGCCAGCAGGCAGGCAGTGATGTTGGTGCTTTCGTACGGGGTTACCGCCACGAACAAATCCGCGTCAGGAACTTGGGCTTCGCGCAAGTCACCAATGGATGTCGGCGATCCTACAACCGCCAATATGTCGTAGTTGGATTCGAGCGCCTTGATTTTCTCGGCTTGTTCGTCAAGCAAGATGATGGTGTGTCTTTCTTTCGAAAGCATCTTGGCCAAGTGCGTGCCTACGTCTCCAGCTCCAGCAATGATAATTTTCATGTCAGTATATTTTTTTTGCCCGGCTCATTTGCCGTTTTGCCTCGTTTTCTTTGATGCTTTCGCGTTTGTCAAACTCTTTCTTGCCTTTTGCCAAGGCAATTTTGAGCTTAGCCAATCCTCGCTCGTTGATGAAAATGGCGGTCGGAACAATGGCCAACCCGGGCGTTTTGCTCTCTTGCTCGAGTTTGCGCAATTCCTTGCGGCTCAATAGCAGTTTGCGATCGCGTACGGGAGCGTGGTTGTTGTACGAGCCATAGAAATATTCCGAAATGTTCATTCCCTTGCACCACAACTCTCCCTTGTCGAAATAGCACCAACTGTCGGTCAGATTGACACGCCCTTGGCGGAGCGATTTGATTTCGGTTCCCACCAAAACGATGCCCGCAGTCCATTCGTCAAGGAAGGCATAGTCGAAAGCCGCGCGCTTGTTTTTGATATACAACTGATCTTTCATGGTGCGATTCCCGGTATTAGAAATTTAACAAGCAGTTCGATGAGGAAGGGCATGCACGACAACAAAAATCCACAAATGAACACGCCCCACGGAGATTCGCGCCGTATCCAAATGACCGAATTGTCGGTGTAGCAAGTGTAAATGCAGACAAAGTATAGGAATTTCAGGAAAAACAAGTCCGGTAGCAAAGGCAATATCATATAGACTGCATATACCGGCGTGATGGCATAAACTCCGAAGGAGGCTATCTGGCTGTTGTCGGCGTCAATCTTGAAAATCTGGCACAAAACGCGAACGGCGAACACACTGGTGTGCACAATCAGGAATTCGCATATCCCCACATACGCCACAGCGCCAAAAATACCCAGCCCGTTCCATTCGTGGCTGTTGAGCAGTGCGCCGAAAAATGCGGAAAGGCAAGCGATAAGAATGGACGGATACGCATACTGCAAGTAGGCGTCGTTGCCGTTAGGCCATTGCGAGACACGGCCCCATGTTTCTTGCGACGGGAACAACATGTTGCCGAAAATCTGCATATATCGGATGGCTTGCGTTTTGAGTGACATGATTCATCAGACTAAATCACGGCAAAGATACATAAAAATGAAAAAATCGTACGAATAAATTGTCGAAAGTTGGAAATGTTGAAACAAAAAACAAATAGGGGGGCGCGTTTTAAAATATTATTTTTAACTTTGCACGCACTAAAACCATGCAAGGCATTGTGCAAGATCTTTTAATCTACATATTGACGGCTCTTTTGTTGGTGGTCTTGTTGTACCTGTATTTCCCAATAGCCAAAAAATACCGTCTGCTGGCAGGTGTGAATCATCGCAGTTCCCATACAAAACCTGTAGTTACCGGTGCCGGTTTTATTTTTTTGGCATCGTATGTGGTGTGGCTGATTGTGCTTGTGCGTCAAGGCCTGACAATCGATTGGTGGATGTGGGCTGGTTTGCTGGCCTTGGCTGTCGTCAGTTTTATCGACGACTTGGTTGATGTGTGGTTTTTAATCCGTCTTTTCGTGCAGTTTCTGGCTTTGGCGGCCATGCTATGGCAGATTCAATTGTACTCGGATATCAATTTTGGAGCATCGGTGGTGCAGTGGCTGGCTGCTGTTTCGCTGCTGTTCATTGCGGTCGGGACGGTCAATCTCTGCAATTTTATGGATGGCATTAACGGCATGATGGGCGGACTGACGCTCTCGATGTGTATTCCTTTGATACTGATTGATTTGTATGTGGTGGATTACATTGATGTGCGCTGGTTGTTCTTTACGCTTGTCCCAACGTTGGTTTTCCTCTTTTTTAATGCGCGAAAACATCCGAAATGCTTTTCGGGTGACGTTGGAGCCGTAGTTGTGGGCTATGTTTTGATTTATGCCTTGTTTAAGTTGCTCGTTTGTACGGGCAATGTGCTGTATCTTTTGATCTTTGTCGTGACGTATGTCGAAGCCGGGCTGACGGTGTTGCAACGCCTTTTTGCGGGCGAAAATGTGTTTATGTCGCATCGTATCCATCTGTTCCAACTGCTGGTGAACGAGGCTGGCAAGCCGCATTTGCTGGTGTCGGGAGTCTATGCTACAATCCAATTGTTTTTCGGTCTGCTGGTATTCGCACTCAATTACTGGAACTGTCCGATGTTGTGGCAGCATTTGATTTGCTGGCCGCTGGCGGGAGGATTGGCACTCTTCTACCTATACATCAAACGCAAGGCCATGGACGGACACTTGTTGTCGTACGATCATTCGAGATTCAAATAAAAGGAAAAAGAAATAATTAACACCAAATAGTTTAATTTTATTTATGGCAACAGATAAAATTTCGAATTTGCTCGCGATGCGTGAGCAGGCTCGCTTGGGTGGCGGACAAAAACGTATCGATGCCCAGCATGCCAAGGGAAAAATGACTGCCCGCGAACGTATTGACATGTTGTTGGACGAAGGCAGTTTTGAGGAAATGGATATGTTTGTGACGCATCGTTGCACCAATTTTGGTTTGGATAAAGAACATATTTTGGGCGATGGTGTGGTCGTTGGTCAAGGTACCATTGACGGCCGCCTCGTATTTGTCTTTGCACAGGACTTTACGGTTTCTGGCGGGTCTTTGTCAGAAACCATGTCGATGAAGATTTGTCACGTGATGGACAAGGCTATGAAGGTCGGTGCCCCAATTATTGGTATCAACGACTCGGGTGGCGCCCGTATTCAAGAAGGTCCTAACGCGTTGGCAGGGTTTGGCGAAATTTTTGAACGCAATATTTTGGCTTCGGGTGTCGTACCCCAAATCTCTGTGATCTTCGGCCCGTGTGCCGGTGGTGCGGTGTATTCTCCTGCACTGACCGACTTTATTATGATGTCCGATACCAACAGCTACATGTTTATTACCGGTCCGACGGTGGTCAAGTCTGTTACGGGCGAGGTGGTGACGGCCGATGACCTTGGTGGTGCGGCGGTACACGCTTCGCGTACCGGTGTGGCTCACTTGCATGCTCCTACCGAAGAAGATGCCATCGCTGATATCCGTCGTTTGATGTCGTTCCTGCCCTCCAATAATATGGAAAACGCTCCAGAGATGCCCTGCAACGACCCAGTGAATCGTGTAGAAGAGGTGTTGGATACGCTTGTTCCCGATAATCCCAACAAGCCGTACGACATGAAGGAGATTATCTACGCCATCGTGGATAATGGCGATATCTTTGAAATCCAAGAAGACTATGCCAAAAACGTAATCTGCTGCTTCGCCCGTTTCAATGGCGCGGTAACAGGTATCATTGCCAACCAACCGAACTTTATGGCCGGTGTGCTAGACTGTGATGCTTCGCGCAAGGCTGCCCGTTTTGTCCGTTTCTGCGATGCGTTCAATATTCCTATTCTTACCTTGGTCGATGTTCCGGGGTTCTTGCCGGGTACTGGTCAAGAATATGCCGGTATTATCGTGCATGGCGCCAAACTGATGTTCGCTTACGGCGAGGCAACGGTGCCAAAGGTAACGGTGACCATTCGCAAATCGTATGGCGGCTCGCACATTGTGATGAGTTGTAAACAATTGCGTGGCGACTTCAACTACTCGTGGCCAGGTGCCGAAATCGCTGTGATGGGCCCCGATGGCGCTGTCGGTGTGCTTTATGGCAAACAAGCCGCGGCTATCGAAGATCCTGCTGAAAAGAAAAAATTCCTTGCGGAAAAAGAAACCGAATATCGCGAGAAGTTCGCCAATCCCTATATGGCTGCTTCGATGGGGTATATCGATGATGTTATCGAACCGCATAACACACGTTTCCGTGTGATTCGTGCGTTCGAGTCGCTTAAAAACAAACGTTTGTCGAATCCCCCGAAGAAACATTCGAACATTCCGCTTTAATTATTTTTTAGAGCTATCCATTGAACTATAAGACAGTTAGTTAGATATGAAAAATTTCAATTTCGAGATTGAAGGAAAACCGTACGAAGTGTCGGTCGAAGACAAAAACGGTGTTTATGATGTGCAAGTGAACGGCAAAAAGGTGTCGGTGTCATACAAACCCGAAACTGCTCAAAAAACGTCGTTTCGCCCTGCCGCCGGTACCAACAAAAAAGCCGCTTCAGGTGTGCTGAAATCGCCACTTCCGGGCAATATTGTAAAAATTATGGTGTCTGAAGGCCAATCAGTCAAAAGTGGCGATACCCTGTTGGTGATTGAGTCAATGAAGATGGAGAATAGCATTACTGCTCAAAGTGACGGTGTAATCAGCGCGTTGAATGTAAAAGTCGGTCAAAGTGTGATGCAAGGCGATGCCTTGTTGAGTCTTGAGGCTTCGCAACAGGAAACTGCAGCTCCGAAACAGGCTTCCGCACCTGCATCCAAACCTGCCGCGCCCAAATCTGCGGTGTCGGGCAGTGCAATTACCAGCCCTCTTCCTGGAAACATTTCGAAAATCAATGTAAAAGAAGGTGATGAGGTAAAAAAAGGCGACGTGGTGGCTGTCATAGAGTCGATGAAAATGGAAAACAACATTCCTGCGCCGCGCGACGGCAAGGTGGGCGCTGTCAAGGTGTCTGTCGGTCAGAGCGTGATGCAGGGCGATGCGTTGTTCGAAATGCTTTGATTTCCGTATATCGCCGTTTCAATCGGACGAGTTCGGGTAAACGGTTGTCGTATAAAATGAGTGGAGTACCTTACGGGAACTCCACTTTTTTTTAATTTGCTGAAATTCCACTGATTTTAATCTATTTTATTGTTTATTAAAAAAAATGTATAACTTTGCACCTGAGAAAATTTCGTTAAGAAAGTTTCGTTTTCATTGAACCAATTAAATGAAGAAAAAATAATTACACTATGAAAAAGTTAAAGTTTCTAACTTTGTTGCTGTTTTCCTTGTCTGTAAGCACTTCTGTGTTTGGTGCGACCTATACAGTAACCACCCTCGCCGACAATCAAAACGCTGGCGATCCTCTTACAGGTTCGTTGCGGTGGGCAATCGCCCAGGCGGACATGGATGCCGCCTATCCCCATGTTATTGAGTTTGACCCAGCATTGAACGGTACCATTGACTTGGGCGGCTTGGAAATGTGGGAAATCTCCGAACAAGTGACCTTGGATGGTGACAATCGTATTGTCATCAATTGCAATGGTGCTCCCTTCGGCTTGCGTGTTGGCAATTTGAACGCCTCAGGAACCATAATTAAAAACTTGACGATTTATGGTGCCTCCAATTCTGAAATCAACTGCTGGGCAGGTAAGAACATTCAGATTGACAACTGCGTGTTGGGCCTTACTTCTGCTACTGGAACCGCCTCTACAACGGCAGCGCAGGGATTGGTTATGACGTCGGAAGATACGGAAGGTTTTGTGATCTCCAATTGTACGATTGCTGGACATTCTAACCAGCAGATTAATTGTTATAACACGAAGATGGGTACTATATCCGGTTGCTTCCTTGGTGTAAATAGAAATTCGGCAGACTGTACTACGGCTCCATATTCCGATGGTATTCAGTTGGAATCTAGCCAGAATATGGTTGTCCGTGACAACTTGATTTCAGGTAACGGAATGATGGGTATCCGCGTTAATGCCAGTAATAATGTGACGATTGAAGGTAACTACATCGGTGTGAATTTAGGATTGACATCGGCGGTACCTAATGGCGACTTCGGTATTTATATTCATTCTGGCTCTAACAATGTGACAATTGGTCCGGCTGCCGCTGATTTGGACAAGACAAACGTAATCGGCGGAAATGCAAATGGCGGTATCGTTGTAGACAATGCTAATCAGATTGTAATTCAGAACTCGTATGTCGGCGTGTCTCCGACGGATGTTGCTTTGGGAAATGGAGGATATGGTATCCAAATTCAGAATACGGAATATTTCAGGTTGCTATCTTCCCACGTTTGTGAAAATATGGTTCAAGGAGTTTGCCTTGAAGCAGGCAACTCAAAAGTTGAAGTTTCTAGTTGTGAGGTTAAGAACAACGGGTGTAAAGGTATCCAAGTGCAACAATGCGACTATACGGATGCTGGAAACTATTGCAATATAACGAATAACACCATTATTCATAATGGTTGGAGCACGACTACCGCTTGTGGTAGTGGTATTATGTTGTGTTATGTTCATGATTACGATTATAAGAAGGGTGTTAAGGGCGTAAATATTTCGGGAAACACGATAACAGAAAACTGTGAGGGCGGTATTTACGTAAACTCTAAAAATTTGGCAGGTTGTGAAGTTACCGCAAATACCATTCACGATAACTTGATCTATGGAAATAATATCGCGAATATTTGGTTTGAGAATTATGCTTCAGGAAACACCGTAACAGGTAATACCATTTATGGCGCGACAAATCTTCCATTGCCATCGATTTCGGTGTTTTATGGTACAATTAATAATGCTGGTGCCGGTATTTTGGTTGCAAAGGGTTCTGCTACTGATGTACTGAACCAAATTGGCGCGACCAACCGGATTTATTGTAATGCAGGCAAACCTATTGACCTTAATATTAACAACCATGCGTATAACGGCGGGTCTGGAAATGCTGAAATTCCTGCTCCGTCAATACTACCTGGTTCGTCAACCACAACATCAATTAAAGGTACAGGTAGGGCTGGTGCCACTGTTTTTGTCTACGACAACACGGGTGCAGGTTGTGATTGCGCTGGCGGTTACACTTGCATCGGTACTGCCACGGTTGACGCCTCTGGCAATTGGACGTGTGTCCCTACGGTTACACCGGCCTCTTTGGTGAATATTGCCGCTATGCAGGTTGGCACCGCTGGCAACTCGTCCGAATTTACCGATTGCTGTCTGGTACAAGGCGGTACGTTGGCCAAAAAGGATGCCAATGCAGTATGTTCGGGTACTTCGTTTGTGATGACGATGACCGATGTGTTTGGCGCAAGCTTTGAATTACAGCATTCTGCAACCGAGAACGGTACCTATACTGCTGTTGCCGGTGCTACGTTCAGTGGTAACGATATTACGGTTTTAAGTATGACAACCGGAACTCACTGGTATCGTCTTAAAGCGACGGGCAATGGAGGTTGTGAGTCGCTTTCCAATAAGGTGTCGGTGGTGGTTTATGCCTTGCCGACGGCTTCGATTAGCGGTGGTGACGCTGTTTGCCAAAACGGTACGCTGACGCTGACGGGCTCGGGCGGTACGACCTACAGCTGGAATGGTGGAGCATACGCTGCAACCAATACGTTCTCCGTCAATACGGCTACGGCAGGGACCCCGAGCATTACGTTGAAAGTGAAAGACGGCAATGGTTGCGAATCGGCACAGGTATCGAAAGGTGTTACATTGAATGCACTCCCGACTGCCTCGATTAGCGGAGATGCCGCTGTCTGCCAGAACGGCACGCTGACGCTGACGGGCTCGGGCGCCGACAACTACTCGTGGAACGGCGGTGCTTACAGCACGACGGCTACCTATTCGGTGAATACGGCTTCGGCCAGCACCCCGACCATTACCCTGAAAGTAAAAGACGGCAACGGTTGCGAATCGGCCGAAGTGTCGAAGACTGTTACGGTGAACGCTTTGCCGACGGCAGGCGCCAATATCACGGCAAACACCCACTGTTCGGCTCCGTACGACGGTCAATACGAAATTACGGCCACGGGCGGTTCGGGAAGCGGTTACTCCTACTCCAATGATGGTACCAACTTTAGCGCGACAACGGTTTACAGCAATTTGAAAACCGCTACTGTTACGGTCTATGTCAAAGATGGCAACGAATGCGTTTCGGCTGGTTTTGTTGTAGTGGTGGACGATAATTCGGCCAATCTGACCAAGTTCAATGTGACGGGTGGTGGCGCCTATTGCGTGGGCTCGAC
>JAGACJ010000052.1 GCA_017614195.1 Paludibacteraceae bacterium | reverse complement strand
GTATCGGCCACCTCTTGCGCCCTGTTCATCACACAAGCGTGATTGAGCGGCGTACCCTCATACTCAGGTCGCAGGTCGGAATGCGCGTCGGGCTGCAACACCGTCAGATTCTGATAGCGTTTGGCTGTGGCACGAATAGCACCAATCGATACCGTATGGTTGCCACCGACAATGCACGGGAACTTGCCGTCGTCCCAAATCCGCCCGGTCGCCTGCTGCACGGCATCGCACAGTGCTTCGGGGGTGGCGTCGGCCGTAACGGGAGGAAGCGTGGCAATTCCCTGCCGATACACCTCGGTCCCGGTCTCGAGGTCGAGATTTTCCAGGGCGAACGACGCTTCGAGAAACGCCTGCGGCCCCTTGTCGGCCCCCTTCACCCAAGTGCTGGTCTTGTCATACGGCACGGGAAGCACCGCGATTTTGGCCTTGTCATACGCGCGAAAGGCATCGTCGAAATCTCCGAAAGGAATCCAATGTTTGTTCATAAGCATCAATAACCCAAAACCTTCAACATCGATTTGTAGCTCTGCTCCTTGGCAAAAAGCTTGGTAAAATACTCCCCGTTTTCATCGAGTCCGATCACTACATGCTTGGGCGACGGAATCAAGCAATGCTGGATACCGCCGAAACCCGACAAAGCCTCTTGGTACGCTCCGGTATGGAACAGGCCGATGTACTGCGGAGTCTCGGACTCGGGGTCGATTTTGGGCAAAAATATGGCGTTGTTGTGGCCGGCGCTGTAAAAGTCCTCGCTGTCGCAGGTCAGACCACCGAGGTGCACGCGCTGGTACTCCTTGTCCCAATTGTTGATGGCCAACAAAATGTAACGCTGGTTGATGGCCCATGTATCGGGCAACGTGGTGATAAACGAGCTGTCGATCATATTCCACGACTCGCGATCGTTCTGCTGTTTTTGATTGACAATGCTGTACAGAATCGCCCCGCTCTCGCCAACGGTAAACGAGCCGAATTCGGTGAAGATATTGGGTTCGGCCACGCCGTTTTGGGTACAGATATTCTTAATCTGAGCCACAATTTCCTCGGCCATGTATTCGTAATCGAAATTGTAGTCGAGGTGCGTGGCAATCGGGAAACCACCGCCAATATCGAGTGTGTCGAGTTCGGGACAGATCTTTTTCAGCTCACAATACAGCTCCACCGCCTTGCTCAACTCACTCCAATAATAGGCAGTGTCGCGAATGCCAGTATTGATAAAGAAGTGCAACAACTTGAGTTCGCAGAGCGGATTGTCCTTGATTTTTTCGTAATAATACGGCAGAATATCGTTGTAACGGATTCCCAAACGAGAGGTATAGAAGTCAAACTTAGGTTCCTCTTCCGACGCGATACGCAAACCAACCTTGAACTTTTTGGTCATGCCATCGAGCAATCGGTCCAACTCAAACTTATTGTCGAGCACGGCAATCACATTCTCAAACCCTTCTTTGACAAAGTTTTGGATATTCTCGATATATTGCGGACGTTTGAATCCGTTGCAAATAATAAAGTTGTCTTTTTTAAAGTCGCCGTTTTCGTGCAATTGCTCGATGATATTCATATCGAACGCCGACGACGTTTCGACGTGTACATCGTGTTTGAGCACCTCTTCCATCACAAATGAGAAATGCGAGCTTTTGGTGCAATAACAATAGTGGTAGTCGGCATTGTAGTCCACTTTGGCCATCGCTACATTAAACATACGACGTGCCTTTTGGATTTGCGACGCAATTCGGGGCAAATAAGTGATACGTAACGGCGTACCATACTGTTCGATGATATCCATCAACGGAATCTCATTGAAATACAATTCATTGTCTTCAATACGAAACTCTTCGGTCGGAAATTCCGACGTTTGTTCGATCAGGTCGATGTACTTGTTTTTCATCTTAACAAAAATCCAAATTAGTTAGATTGCAAAAAATTTATCAATGTAACTTACTTACTTTTGTAAAACACGACAAATATATACAATAAAAACATAGCTTGTACATTTCTGCCCGAACAATTCATTCTTTCCTCCGTTTTTTATTATTTTTGCAACGCAATCGCGCCAAAGCGACCCTGACAAAAAATCTTCAAAACATGCAGTCAGTAACCTACAAAATATTTAACAATCAGAATGTTACGGCATTCTCAACTCTACGTTTCAGCACCAGCGCCCCCATCGAACACGATCTGCCCGCACAACCGTATGCCGGATGGAACATCTGCCCGTATTCGGGAGAAAATTCGAAGACAATCGCCAAGAATCGTGCGGAACTTTACCAAAAATCAGGCACAAATCCGCAAAATTTAATTTTTCCAAAACAAACACACAGCAGCAATGTAATTAAAATAGATACTTGTTTTTTAGCACTTGACAAGGAAAAACAAACGAAAATCCTTAACGGAGTCGACGGATTGATTACTCAAATTCCGGACATCACCTTAGGCATTTTCACTGCCGACTGCATGGCAGTTTTTCTTTTCGATCCCATACAAAAAGCCGTGGGTTTGGTGCATTCGGGATGGAAAGGAACCGTACAACGTATTACCGAGCAAGCCATACGACAAATGCAAATGGACTACGGAACACGTCCATGTGATATTTTGACGGCGGTCGGACCGCACATATCGGCGCGCAACTACGAAGTCGGAAAAGAAGTGATTGAAGCGTTTGCCTCGGCCGGTTTCGATATCAGGCGCATCAGCCAGTCGTCGGACCGCCCCGGCCATTACCTACTCAGTTTGTCGGCCGCCATCCGTCAAAGCCTTGTATCGGTCGGAGTCCAGCGCAAAAACATCCAGATAAGCAGACTGTGCACCTACCAGCACCCCGAACGATTCTTCTCGGCACGACGTTTAGGCGCACAGTCGGGCAGAACACTCCACTGCATTCGGCTCAACCGTCATTAAAACAAAGGATTTTATTGGGCGTATGCCGCCATACAAGCTTCGGCACAGCGTTCGCCATCAATAGCGGCTGAAACAATACCACCGGCATAGCCCGCCCCTTCGCCACAAGGATACAGTCCGGCAATATCCAACGCCTGCAAACTGTCGGCATCGCGCACAATGCGGATAGGCGAAGAAGTTCGCGTTTCAACCCCAATCAGACAGGCCTCGCGCGTCAAAAAGGCATTGGTCCAACGCCCGAAAGTTCTAAAACCGTCGGCCAAGCGGTCACCTACGCCCTGGGGCAACAAAAAATGTAATGGTGAAGACAACAATCCTGGAGTATAAGACGACTCGGGTAAATCCATCGAAAGACGCCCCTGTACAAAATCAGTCATACGCTGGGCCGGCGCCGTTTGCGATCTGCCACCATTAATATAGGCGTCGCGCTCCATATCTTCCTGAAAGCGCATCATCCCGAAAACACCTTCTTTTTGATAAGCGTCCGGCAAGTCTTCGGGACG
>JAGACJ010000051.1 GCA_017614195.1 Paludibacteraceae bacterium | reverse complement strand
TTTGCTCAAATAAGTACTCACACCGTTGCAGGTATGAGCATAGCTTATCATTCTGAGCAAAAGGAATATCCGTTTTTGGAGTAGTCCTTTACTTATTATTTCTGTGTTTTTATTTCCGATAAGTTTGGTGGGCTTCGGTAAACGCGAAATAATAGCTAATGCTTTATGTTAATATGTCAGTTAAATTCTATTTCTATATCGAATAATTCGGTTGTTTGTTATTTCGTTTCTGCAAATATAATCAAAAAATCGCCATTAATTAGCCACAGATGTATTGCGCCCAGCGGGGCAATTCATCAACATACTGCTTGCCAAATTCGCCGGCATCGGCAAATCGGGCTACAATCCTGGCATCCGCATTCTCAATCGAATTGTCATACAAATAAACCCTATCAACCACATCAACAAGGTATTTGCAGTTTAAAATCGACTTTTGATACCTCGACACAATCTTATTGATAGGCACATCATGGCCACCCTTCATCACACGATTGGCAATACGGGCTGCATTGATTGTCGGAGAAATGGTACAGACAAAAAATAATCGCACAAAGAATCCTGCATCAACCGCCCTTTCGATATAATCCACTTTGTCATCGCCCGACAATACGGTTTCAAAAATCAGACTTTGACGTTCGGCAAGGCATTTTTCGCGCCATTGCTGGCAATACTGTGCTGCCTTGACGACTGCATCGTACGAGTTCCAGTCACCGAAAACTTCCTGTGCCACCATATCCGGGTTAATATACACCGAGTCCTCCAGCCATTGATGATGCAATATCTGGCTCGTCACGGAGGTCTTGCCCGATCCATTCGGACCGGCAACCACAATCAAAACAGGTCTTTTATTTTCGAGAGCCATATTTTATTTGATAGGCGGTTTCAATCTCCGAAAAATAACGGTCGAGCGCAGCCTCGTTCGATGCACGCGCCTCTTCAGCCACCTCGTGCATGATATAGGCCAACATTTCGTCAGTAGGTTCCTCCATACTGGTCAAACGATATTGGTTAATTTCTTTTTCGGACATAAATTTGTTATTTCGTTTCTGCAAATATAATCAAAAAATCCGATTCGGCGCAGGCGGTTATTCCGCGGTATGCTTTCCGACGGCAAACGGCGGATACGGCAAATTGCATTTGGCCAGATGCCGGTTGTCGTCGTAAAGGTGCATGCCGTTGCCTTCGCAATAGCGGAAGAATTTGCAGTCGGCGCATGCCCCCTGCTTGGCCCAGGAGCGGTCGCGAAACTCTTGGAAACGGTTTTGCCACACCTCCCAAAAATCATCCTGATAGATATTGCCTTGGTCGAAACGCCCGCGGACACTCGTACAGCCCGAAATCGAGCCGTCGATACGGATGGAAGCGACCGTCACCCCCGCCGCACAGCGGTACAGGTAATCGCGCACCTTGCCTTCGTAGCCACCTAAAAAGCCCTCGCAGGCAAAGCTTGCATGGATTTTACCTTCCTCGCGCAGACGGACAATCAGGTCGAGCACCTGGCGGTACTGCTCCTGCGAAATCTGCAGTTCGGGGTCGCCGGCCGCTCGCCCGGCCGGGAAAATCGTGGCCAGGCGCCACCGCTTCACTCCAATCGACACCAGGTAGTCGGCAAATTCGTCCAAACGCTTGATATTGCGTTGGTTGACACAAGTCACGATATCCCATGTCAGGTTGGGGGTACGGACAAACATTTGGATAGCGCGCAGGGCGTTTTCGAAACTTTTCGGATTGCCCCGCATCCAATTATGGTCCTCTTCGAACCCGTCGAAACTGACGGTGATACTGCGCAGCCCCGATTTTAGCAACGATTTGAAACGCGCTTCGGTCAGCAGCATGCCGTTGGTCACCATTCCCCAAGGGAAACCGCGTTTATAGACTTCGATTCCACACTCCTCCAAGTCTTTGCGCATCAGCGGCTCGCCCCCCGAAAAGATAATCATGCACTTGTGCGGGTCGAGTTTGTCCTTGATACCGTCGAGTACCCGCAGAAAATCCTCTTTGGGCATGTCGGGATGAAGGGTTTCGGTCTTACAGTCGCTGCCGCAATGCCGGCACGAAAGGCCGCAGCGCAACGTACACTCCCAAAACAACTGTTGCAACGGATGCTCTTCGACCAAATGCTTGCGCAGCACGCGGTCGAGCTCCAGCGCGATACGCTGTCTTAGTCCGAGTTTATTCTTTAACGTCATAAATCAAACAGTTATTTTTCTGATTCGGGTTGCTCTTCACTTTCCATCTGACGATACCGGGCGGGTGGAGGTCCGTACAGGCAGATCATGCGACCCGGGTCAGGCTTGACGATTACCCGTTCGTCGCCCGATTGCGAATCAGGCATTTCTGACTTGTTGTCGTCACGTTTTTCGGATTCTTGCGCCTGATGCTGCTGCCCTGCAGGCGATGCCGGCGTCTGCGATTTGCACGCGCCAAAGCCAAGCACAGCCAGCAACGCCAATATCAAGCGATTAAATAATTTTTTCATGATTGTTACATTTTCTTCGAATTACAAAGATAATAATTTTGTTCTATAATGAAAAAAAGAGAAGGCACTCATTTCCCCACTTCAAAACGCATTGTAAAAAATTCTTGCATTTTCAACAAAAATACACTACCTTTGTATGCCTAAAAATTGGCAAAGCAAAGTATTGGATTTTCACTTAATAACTTTACGCAAATGATTTATTCTCACGAAGTAGAACACATGTGTGTTGTAAAGAAGGGCCCGAATCACGGCCCCGCTCCCATTCCTGAAGAAGGCAAATGGGTAAAGGCAAAAGAGATTAAAGACATCTCTGGTCTGACTCACGGTATCGGTTGGTGCGCTCCCCAACAAGGTGCATGCAAACTGACACTCAACGTCAAAGACGGTATCATCGAAGAGGCCTTGGTCGAGACCATCGGCTGCTCGGGTATGACCCACTCTGCCGCCATGGCTTCCGAAATTCTACCGGGCAAAACCTTGCTCGAGGCATTGAACACCGACTTGGTTTGCGACGCCATCAACACCGCCATGCGCGAGTTGTTCCTGCAAATCGTTTACGGCCGTACCCAATCAGCTTTCTCTGAAGGCGGTCTGATGGTAGGCGCCGGCTTGGAAGACTTGGGCAAAGGCTTGATCAGCCAGACCGGCACTTTGTTCAGCACCAAGAAAAAAGGTCCCCGCTACTTGCAACTGACCGAAGGTTACATCACCAAAATGTTCTTGGACGAAGACAACGAAGTTTGTGGCTACGAATTCGTTCACATGGGCAAATTCATGGATGCCATCAAGAAAGGCGTTGCCGCTGACGAGGCTTTGAAGAGCGTTACCGGCACCTACGGCCGCACGAAACCCGAGCAAGGCGCTGTTAAATCTATTGATCCACGCAAAGAATAAGGAGGACCCGAACTATGATTAGAGAAGTAAAATTTGAAAGCCAAGACCGTCGTGAGAAACAAATTCTCGCCGCTCTCAACGCTAATGGTATCAAATCGATCGAAGAAGCCAACGAGCTTTGCGAAAAATACGGTTTGGATCCTTACAAAACCTGCGAAGAAACGCAGATGATCTGTTTCGAAAACGCCAAATGGGCCTACGTAGTAGGTACAGCCATCGCCATCAAGAAAGGCTGCAAAAACGCTGCTGACGCTGCCGAAGCCATCGGTATCGGCCTGCAGGCATTCTGCATCCCCGGATCGGTAGCCGACGACCGCAAAGTAGGTTTGGGCCACGGCAAC
>JAGACJ010000050.1 GCA_017614195.1 Paludibacteraceae bacterium | reverse complement strand
TGAGGATTGGCATCTGACTCCCGAAGAGCGTTTGGACGACATCATGCAGCGTCTGACCTTGGAAGAGAAAGCCAGCCAGCTGTTCTACGGCGGCGATACGAATCCGTTGGACGGTTTCGCCTTCTCCTACGGTGTGGAAGGAGGTATGACCACCAGTCAGCAAAACTGCGCCAAAACCCGTATGGGTATTCCTGTCGCTTTCTTGGGTGACAAGGCTCATGGCTGGAAGACCATCTTCCCGAGTCAGTTGGGCTTGGCTGCCATGCGCGATATGGACATGGTTTATCGGGTAGGCAATTTGCAGCGTGTCGAACATAAGAGCTTCGGCTTTACCGGGACGCTGGCTCCGTTGGCCGAGGTGGATACCAAGGTGTTGTATCCGCGTTTCCAAGAGGGTTGCGGCGAAAATGCTGACGAGGCAGCCGCTCATGTGCGTGCCATCGTCTGCGGTATGCAGGGCGGTCCTGAAATCAATCCGCACTCCATGCTCGTAACGGTAAAACACTGGCCGGGTCAGGGTGCCGGTGGCGAAAGCGAGCTCCAATACGACGCTGTCACCATCAAATACCACATGAAGCCGTGGCATGCTGCCGTTGAGGCGAACGCCGCTTCGGTCATGCCGGGTTACAACCGCGCGCCGTACCTCGACCCCGATTTCGGTGCCAACTCGAGTAAGAAAGTCATCGACTACCTGCGCAAGGAAATCAAATTCCAAGGCTATGTGGTTACCGACTGGCTGGGCAGTAACACCGCCCAATCGGCCGAGAGCTTGGGTGCCGGTGTCGATGTGATGGGTGGCGCCCCGTCCAAAGACACGGATATCAACCAATTGCGCGACATGATCGGTATCGACCGTATCAACGAAGCTTGCCGCCGCGTACTGAACGCCAAGATCCGTTTGGGTATGTTCGAAAACCCCTACGGTGACCCGACTGCCACTTACAACAAGAACGATCACCACGAAATCGTGCTCGAAGCCGCCAAGAAATCCTTCACCTTGATTAAGAATACCGGTGTCCTGCCGCTCAACGGCAACAAGGCCGGCAATATCCAAGTAAACTCGGGTAATACGATTGTAGTAGCCGGTCCGCGTGCAACGTGGAACGGTCAGAACAATGACCCGAACGTTATCTGGCAATCCATCTACTACGACGACCCCAGAGCCTACACCTACCTCCAGGCGGTTCAAAACCGTGTGGCCGGTACGGGCATCAATGTGGCCCAAAACGTGGGCAACAACACCAAGGTGGCTGTCGTTGTCATTGGCGAAGTGAGCTACACGCACGGTCCTGCCGACAAGAGCCCCGAAATTCCGGCTGACCAGATTGCCGTTATCCAGAACTTCAAGAATCAGGGCATTCCCGTCGTATGTGCCGTTGTGATGGCCCGTCCGTATGTGCTGACCCCGATTGAGCCGCTTTGCGATGCCATCGTTATCCTGTACCGTGCAGGTACGGGTGCCGGTGAGGCCTTGGCCCAATTCCTCTTCGGCGATTACCAGCCTTCTGGCAAACTGCCGTTCCAGTTGCCGCGTTCGGTCGATCAGATTGGTACCGATGTAGTCAATGATCAGAAAGAACGTTGGGAGTTGCCCTACGACTTGGGTGCAACTGATGCAGAGCGTGCCGAAATCCGCAACTACATTGCCAACGACGAGCCGGTTCCGTTTAACTTTGGTAACCCGCTCTATCCGTATGGCTATGGTTTCAACGGTTATACGTTCGAAGACGCAACGCCTCCTACCGCGTTCAACTTGATCTCGCCCGAGAACAATGCGAATGTCCAATTAGGCGAAATTACCCTAAAATGGGAGCAGAGTAGTGATCCAGAAACCAATTTGCATCACTACGAGATTTGGATGGACGGTGCTTATTTTGCCGAAACCAAGGGTACTTCCTATACCTTGCCGTCGACCATTCAAGAGGGCCGTCACACTTGGAACATCGTTGCAGTGAACTGGGCTGAAGGCCGTCGTCCGTCTTCGCAAACATACGCCTTCAATATGAACGACACCCAAGGCCCTGCCGCTTTCGATATCCTGTCGCCTGCCAATGGTATGTCGGTTACCGCCGGTACGATTCCTATGACTTGGGAAAGCACGACCGATGCCGGCAAGGGTATGGATCACTATGCGCTCTATATCGACAATAACTTTGTGCGTAACTACCAACCGAACGAAATCCAAGAGGCCTCCAACATTGCTATCGGTAAGACCGTGACGGTCAGCTCGACGCAAAACGGTACGATGCCTGGCTCCAATGCAATTGACGGTGCCGACAATACCCGTTGGTCGAGTAACGCCACCGACAACGAATACATTACCATCGATTTGGGCTCTGTTCAAAAAGTCACCCGCGTTGAGTTGGTATGGGAAACGGCTTGTGGCAAGGAGTATCTGATTCAATTCTCGTTCGACGGCAACACTTGGCGCGACGTATTGGCCGAAACGGCTGGCAAACCGGGTGAATTCATTTATGACGATATCAACCAGAAAACCCGCTTTGTACGTATGCAAGGCCAGTCGCGTGGTACGCAGTACGGTTATTCGCTTTACGAATTCCGCGTCTTCGGTACGTCGGTCATGCAGTACAATGCCAATGGCTTGGCCTTGGGCGAGCATACCTGGTATGTGCGTGCTTATGACAAGAATAACAACACAACCGATTCGAACGGTGCACCCGCTCACTTTACGGTATATCAGCAAGGCACGAACTTGCCGCCGTATGCATACGCTGGCGAAAATCAGGAACTGTTGTATCCGAATACCTCGACCACGCTCGATGGTGCTCAAAGTTATGACCCAGAAGGTCATACCGTGACCTTTACCTGGCGTCAGACAGAAGGTCCTAACAATGCCACCTTCAGCAGTCGGAACGTCGCCCAACCGCAGATTTCGGGCTTGGTAGTCGGTACTTACGTCTTCGAACTGACGGTGAACGACGGTACAAAGAGCTCAACGAGCGAGGTGACGGTAGTTGTTCGCTTCAAGACGCTGGTCGATGACTATGCCATCGAAGGAGTTTCGATTTATCCGAACCCAGTACACGGTATGCTTACCATTGACGGACCGATTGGTTTCGAAATGTCGGATCTGACGGTTATCAATGTGGCAGGTGACATTATGTACAAGCAAGACTTTGCTGGTGACCATCAGACCGAAATAGACTTCTCTGGTTTTGCCAATGGGGTTTATTTCCTCAAGATTAACCACAAAGACGGTATTATGATCCATAAAATCATCAAAAAATAAATCTGTTCGCCTCTATGGACAAAGGTCATCCGAAAGGATGGCCTTTGTTTTTGTAAAAAAAGCATCGGCGTGGACCGCACGATGTTGCAATTTATTTTGTCGTTGCTACAAATAATCATTCGTCCTTACATGACGTTTTGCTTCTTTTGCCGTATCTTTGCATCCGAAAAGCAGTTGACGGTATGCAGATAGCGCATTTGACATTTCCAGACAAACCCTTGTTTCTTGCCCCGATGGAAGACGTGACCAACGGGCCCTTCCGTTTGTTGTGCAAGCGATTTGGAGCAGATATGGTATATACCGAGTTTGTGTCGGCCGATGCGCTGATACGTGGTGTGTCGCGTACCGAGCAGAAACTGCAGGTCGATGACCGCGAGCGTCCGGTAGCGATTCAAATCTACGGCAAGGATCCCATGGCGATGGCCGATGCCGCCCGTATAGCCGAAGAGGCAAAGCCCGACTTGATTGATATTAATTTCGGTTGCCCCGTGCGCAAAGTGGCGGGCAAGGGGGCAGGTGCCGGCTTGCTGCGCAATGTGCCGCTCATGCTTGACATTACCCGTGCGGTGGTCGGTGCCGTCAAAACTCCGGTTACGGTTAAGACCCGGTTGGGGTGGAGCGAGTCGCAGAAAATCATCGTCGATTTGGCCGAATCCCTGCAGGATTGTGGCATTGCGGCGCTAACCATTCACGGACGTACACGCGAGCAGATGTATAAGGGCGATGCTGACTGGACCTTGATTGGCGAAGTCAAGAACAACCCACGAATGCATATTCCGATTATCGGTAACGGCGATGTGACCACTGGGCAGTGTGCCGCCGAATGCTTTGATCGCTACGGTGTCGATGCGGTGATGGTAGGTCGTGCGGCCATCGGACACCCTTGGGTGTTTAGCGAAATGAAACATTATCTCGAGACTGGAAGCGAAATGCCGCCCTTGTCGTTTGCCGAGCAGATCGGCATTCTCAAACAACATATCGACCAAACGATAGAC
Organism: Paludibacteraceae bacterium; assembly: GCA_017614195.1. Taxonomy (GTDB): domain Bacteria; phylum Bacteroidota; class Bacteroidia; order Bacteroidales; family Paludibacteraceae; genus Enterocola. The sequence goes on along the minus strand of JAGACJ010000050.1, from coordinate 9,028 downwards.
TGGCTCGACGAACGTCGCGGCATCTTACATATCCGTCGGCATTTGGCCGTAAGCCCGACCTTCAAAGGAATCCCCAATTTTAAAGAAACACGCGTGGCTATGCTGCGAGCCGAGACCCGTCAGGAACTTTTTGAGATCTTGGACCGTCTGGCTTGATTACCACAAGTAGTGGAAAATGTAAACGGCCGACATTGAAGAGACCGCCAATGCGAAAATGATTTTCGGTAACCGTCCGCGCGCATTGGCAAAGTAGTGCGAAAACACCGTTGAAGCCAAAGCACAAATAACAGGAGCGCCTTGCAGTAAAGGAGCAGGATAGAAGAATGAGATAATGGTACTGAAAAGCAAGGTGCAGTACACGAAGGTCATATAACTGCGCGACTTGTTTTTGTCTTTGGTGTAGTTGCGAATAAAATGCCATGCGCACCAAAAACTCAAAGCCAATATCAATCCGAATTGTGCCCACACCATACCGTCGGTAATCGGGTACCAGCCAAAAGAATGCCAAACATTGACCATCATTTGGAAGAACAAGGGTAGTGTGTCTGTTAAAATTGCAATGCCGATGGTGAGCAGATATGGAATGAGAACGCCAAAAAGCGAGGACCAAATCATGCGGAAGTTGAAGCGGCGCTCATTGATGAGGAAGATGAAGAAGATGGGGCAGTACCAGATGACCTCAAACGAAAACAAACTGCCCGCACTCAAAAAGAAATGCACATCGAATGCCGCCCAAACAGGGTCTCGGGCATCGATGAAACGAATGAGCGAGATGACAACAAAAGTGGAGGCATAGATGCCCGGGCTCATCATGTGCCCAGTCCACACCAAACCGATGGTAAATAGTAGGAAAAAGATGGGGAACCACGACTCGGTACGGATAACTTGGTGCAAGCGGTTGACAAAGAAAATCAGCACTCCACACAAAAGCGGTAACATCCATGACAATGTGGTTGCAACAACATTTGTCGGGTTCCAGACGGTATGCAGCATCGCATACCAATAGCTTGACCAATCGAGAGGAATATGGCCGGGGGCGGGAATACCCCAATAGGCAGGCAGCCACAGCAAGCCGAAAGCGGCGAGCGTCAGTAACATCAGCACGCTTGCCGGCACACACGGACGATTGGAACCCAGCGACATATTAGCGTTATTTTAAATCGAAACCGATATCGCGACGGAAGTACATTCCTTCGTACGAAATCTTCTTGGCATTTTCGAACGATTGTTGTAAGGCCTCGTCTTTTGTGTTCCCATACGAACTTACCGTCATTACGCGGCCGCCCGAGGTAACCACTTGCCCGTTTTTCAATGCGGTTCCCGCATGGAAAATGACGCTTCCTTGCACTTGATCGAGGCCGTTGATAACCTTGCCTTTCTCGTAATGCTCGGGGTAACCGCCCGAAACGAGCATTACTGAAACTGCGTAACGCGGGTCTTTGCGAATGACTTGCTTGCCCAAGGTACCATCGGCGGTTGCTTGGAACAGCTCGACCAAGTCGTTTTCGAGACGCAACATGACCGATTCGGTCTCAGGGTCGCCCATGCGCGCATTGTATTCGATGACATACGGTTCGTCGCCGACTTTGATGAGGCCGAAGAACACAAAACCCTTGTAATCGATTTTCTCTTCGTACAATCCTTGAATCGTTGGGCGTACAATGCGGTCTTCGACTTTTTTCATAAACGTCTCGTCGGCGAAACTTACGGGCGAAATCGAACCCATACCACCGGTGTTGAGGCCTTTGTCACCTTCGCCGATGCGTTTGTAGTCTTTGGCTTCGGGCAATAGTACATAGTCTTTGCCGTCGGTCAAGGCGAATACTGAGCATTCGATTCCCGACAAGAATTCTTCGATGACAACGGTTGATGAGGCGTCGCCAAACATGCCGCCGAGCATTTCGCGCAGTTCGTGTTCGGCTTCGGTCAGATCCTCAATAATCAAGACACCTTTGCCTGCGGCGAGACCATCGGCCTTGAGCACATACGGTGCTTTGAGGGTGCGCAAAAACGCGATGCCGTCTTCCACATGGTCGCGGTTGAATGCCTTGTATGCGGCAGTCGGAATGTGGTGGCGTTGCATGAATTGTTTGGCAAACTCTTTGCTGCCTTCGAGTTGCGCACCATATTTCGAGGGGCCGATGACGGTGATTTTACTTAATGCAGGGTTTTGTTCAAAATAGTCGGTGATACCGGCTACCAATGGTGCTTCGGGGCCTACAACCACCATATTGATGTGGTTTTCGATGACGAAACGGCCGATGCTGTCAAAATCCTCGGCGCCCATGTCCACATTTTCGGCAACCGAAGCGGTACCGGCGTTCCCCGGAGCCACATACAATTTATCTGTAAGTTTGCTTTGTGCAATTTTCCATGCAAGGGCATGTTCACGACCGCCCGAACCCAATAACAAAATCTTCATACTTATAGTGTCTCAAATTGATATCCCTGTTGTTTCCAAAATTCCACCGCCTTCGGAAAGGCGTAACGCATGTTCTTCATGGCCTTCTGCGAATCGTGAAAAACCACGATCGAACCATTGCGCCCATATTTTACGGCAATGTCGTATATCTTTTCGGGTGGCAGTTTCGGGTTATAGTCACGTGTGATGACATCCCACAAAATCACCTTGTATCGTTTCGACATAGCCTTGAACTGGTCGATGTACAACTTGCCGTGTGGCGGACGGTACAAGTCGCTGTCAATCAGTGACGCTGCTTTTGCGCAATCTTCGTCAAAGGCCTTGCGGTCCTTGAACAAACCGCGTACATGCGCATAACCGTGTACGCCAACCCGATGGCCGCGACGGATAATTTCCTGATAGAGGTCGGGGTGTCGCTCCACATTGCCACCTATGCAAAAGAAGGTGGCTTTGATTTGTAACCGGTCCAACTCGTCGAGCAGCCACGGCGTGTTGAGAGGGTTAGGACCATCATCGAAGGTCAGGTAAATGACCTTGCGCGTCTTGTCGCCTCTCCATATCACTCCGGGTAGGAATCGGCGAAACACCTCGGGTATTTGTTCTATCAGCACTTTATCTTTTATACATCGACTCGTAGGCGGCAAACATCTTGAAATAGTAGTCGGCGGCCTCTTTGTCGTAATCGTTTACAGCGTATGCCAAATATTGCAATGCAACCAGGTTGCGGGCAATGTCTTGTCGTGCCGATGCGGCATGATTTCCTTCCAAACGTGCGAGCCATTCGAGATTTCCGACCGCTGTGGCAGCAATTTCTTCCGACAGTTGCCGTGCCTTGTCGGTCGCTCCTAACTTGTAGTAATATCCTACATAGTAGGTTGACAAGTAAGTGTGGTAAATGTTTTTACCCGGCATCACTTCGAGGCAGTAATTCAACGCTTTCAAGGCTTGCTCATCTCTACCTTCATCAACAAGCACATGAATGAGCCGTTCAAACATCTGACGGTGTGCATAACACATACGCAAGGCGTTTTCGTCAAGGTAAATGTTGTCGGCGGATACATTGCCAAACTGGAACTTGTGCATCATGTTGTCGTACATCAGGTCTGCGTTGACCCAGCCTTCTTCCTCCTTGTCTTGTGCGCGACGGAGAGGAACGATGCGGTAGGCCATGCCTTCGAGTTGGAAGTAGGGCTGCAAGTTGAGGTACATCTCACTGCCAACGGTTACCGCATAGTAAATGGGGCGTTCCCAATTGTTTTCGGCCAGCATTACCAAAATCATCAGTTCGGCTTTGGTAATCGCATTCTTGTTCGACAAGTCAATGATCAGTTCGGGCAGAATTTGGTCGCGTTGGGCCTCTGTGACAGCTCCCTGTTTGATGAGGTTGTCGGCATTGACGGGTACGCGGAACTTCTTGGCAGGCAGATAGTAGCTTGTTTTTTCGTCCTTCTGTTGCGAGGTGTTTACCATTCTCACAAGGTAGTCGAGCGCAAGCTTCAGGTCAATGGTGTCGCCTTTTACCATATCATGCAGGTAAACATAGCTGCAAGTGCCTTCGGCATACAAGTTGCGTTCCCACGAAATGGGCAGGGCGGCCGACTTGTGCGCTGGGGTGCGCATCTGGTCGATGTACCAGTCGGTTTGCAAGTAACTCAAATTGCAGACGCGCTTGTCAACGGCCACCGAGTCTTCTTCGGTCTCTTGCAAGTACCAAAGCGGGAAGGTGTCGTTGTCGCCGTTGGTGAAGATAATGGCGTTGGGAGCGGCCGAGTTGAAATAGTTGCGTCCGAAATCGCGTGCCACATAACGGTTCGAACGGTCGTGGTCGTCCCAGTTCTGCTGAGCCATCAATGCAGGCACGGGCAATGCGAGCATTACAGCCACCGCAGCAGCTATCGTATTCGACAATTTCGCCCGTTTTAACAGCGCTGCCAGGCCGGCAACGCCTAAGCCTACCCAAATGGAGAAGGCATAGAAAGAACCTGCATAAGCGTAATCACGTTCACGCGGTTCAGATGGACCTTGGTTCAGGTAAAGCACGATGGCGATTCCTGTCATAAAGAACAAAACGAAGGTCACCCAAAGCGATTGTGCACCGCGTTGTTTGGACATCGTTTGGAAGACAATGCCGATTAAGCCGAGCAGCAGGGGCAGCATGTAATAGACATTGTGCCCTTTGTTGCCCCCTAACATCGGCGCAGACGACACTTGTTCGCCAAGCATGGCGTTGTCGATGAACGGAATACCGGTAATCCAGTTGCCGCAGGTGGCTTCACCATGACCTTGAATATCGTTTTGACGTCCGCTGAAATTCCAGAGCAAGTATCTGAAATACATGTAGTTCAGTTGGTACGTAAAGAAGAATTTGAGGTTCTCACCAAAAGTCGGAATCGTGACTTGTATTTGGCGACCGCATTTGTCGTAGGGAATTTTGCGCCCTTTGATACCGCCTAACCAGTCGGAGTATGCTTGCGCATGACTTCCCTGCATACTGTGCATACGAGGGAAAATCGTTTGCATACGAGGATCGTAGTGAACTTTGAAACGGGTGTCGGTAACGACGTATTCGTCTTTTTCGTCGGGCGAAAGTTTCTCTTTCTTGCCCCAAATTTTGCTTGTTTCCGAATAAGAGGCCTTACAATATCCGTCGGCTACAACCAATACCGGTTCTGCCGAATAATACGGTCCGTAGAACAACGGACGATCGCCGTACTGCTCACGGTTGAGGTAGCTTTTGAGCGCAAACACGTTGTCGGGCGAGTTTTGGTCCATGGGCGGGTTGGCGCTCGAGCGCACGACAATCAGCGCATAGCACGAGTAACCGATCAACATGGTGACCATGCAAAGCAGGGAGGTGCTCATCAGGCGTATGTTGAAACGCCATTTGTTCGAAAACAGGTAGAACGCAAGTGCCGCCAACAGGACAATCCCAATCATAACGCTGCTCCACAGGAAGGGTATTCCAAGAACAGCCACGGTCAGGATGAACGAGATTTTACAACGCAGCGGTGAAGGATTGGTGCGGTAAACCTCAATTACCGACCAAATCATCAGTGCAATGGCAACTACACAATAGAACAATGCACCCGAGTTAAACGGAAGGTGTAGCTTGTTGACAAAAAACAGCTCGACACCACCGGCAAGGGTGATAAATCCGGGAACCAGTCCGTATAATACCAACAGCAAGATCCCAAACGAAATCAGCAAGGCATAAACTGTACCTTTGAACGTGGTTTTGTCGTGTTTGCGGAAATAGTACAGCAGCACGATGGCCGGAATCGTCAGCAAGTTCAGCAAGTGAACGCCGATAGAAATACCCATCAGGTAAGTGATGCCGATGAGGTATTTGTCGCTGCCGGGCTCATCAGCATGATCCTCCCATTTGAGCATCAGCCAGAACACTACGGCAGTCAGGAATGAGGAGTAGGCGTAAACTTCGCCTTCGACGGCCGAAAACCAGAAGGTGTCCGAGAAGGTGTAAACCAACGCGCCTACCACACCGCTGCCGAAGATAACCAGCGCTTTTTCGATAGAAAACGTTTCGTCCCGGTCGTCCCAAACAAGTCGACGCGCCATGTGGGTGATTGTCCAGAAAAGGAATAGAATACACAAGGCACTCATGGTAGCCGACATCAAGTTGACCATGCGGGCGACTTGGGTGGCATCGGATGCAAATAACGAGAAGAATTTGCCGGTCAGCATGAAGAACGGTGCTCCAGGCGGGTGACCGACATCTAACTTAAAGGCCGTAGAGATAAATTCGGGACAATCCCAGAAACTTGCGGTCGGTTCAATTGTCAGCGCGTAAGTGGTTAACGCAATGGCAAAGACAATCCAGCCGAGCAAATTGTTGATAATTGTGTAGCGACGCATACTGGTTTGTTCGTTTCGTTTAATCGTTTGAGTGTCGCAAAGGTACATTATTTTTATGGAATTTCCGCAAAAAGTTTACTATCTTTGTGCCGTAACAAAAACTCCTCTATGAAAAAACAACTGTCTGTCGGTTTGTCGTTGTTGTTGATGGCTGTCTCGGCAAACGCCGAAAGCGTGGATTATCTGCGCAAACTGGCGTATGCCTATACGGTGATCAATTCCTATTATGTGGACAAAACCGACGTGTCGAAAGTGACGGACGATGCAATTGAAGGTATGCTCGATAAATTGGATCCCCATTCGAGCTATCTGACGAAAGAAAAGGTTGACGAAAGTCGCGAACAACTCACCGGAAATTTCGAGGGCATCGGAGTGTCGTTCAACATGGTCGATGACACCCTGTTAGTGGTGCAAACCATCACCAACGGTCCCAGTGAACGTGTCGGCATCATGGCCGGAGATAAAATCATTGCGGTAAACGACTCATCGATTGCCGGTGTCAAGATGAAAAATTCAGACATTATGAAACGTCTGCGTGGTAAGAAAGGAACTTATGTCAACGTGACGGTGCTGCGCGACGGTCATTTGCTGCCCTTTACCATCGAACGCGACAAAATTCCCGTTTACAGTGTCGACACCTACTACATGATTGCCCCCGGTGTGGGCTATATCAAGGTGAACCGCTTCTCGGCGACCACTTATCAAGAAGTTAGCGATGCGGTTCGGGCGCTGAAAAAGCAAAAAATGACCCGCCTGATTCTCGACTTGCAAGACAATGGCGGCGGTTTGATGAATGCCGCCACCAGTCTGGCCGACGAGTTTTTGGATGAGGACGAACTGATTGTGTACACGCAAGGCGAGGCGCAACGTACGCAGCGTACGGTAGCCAGCGGCAAGGGTAAACTGTTTAATCGCGAAAAACTGGTGATTCTGGTCAACGAATACTCGGCATCGGCTTCCGAAATCCTATCGGGTGCCATTCAGGATTGGGACCGCGGGGTGATTGTGGGCCGTCGCACGTTTGGAAAAGGATTGGTGCAACGTCCGTTCACGCTGCCCGACTCTTCCGAAATCCGGTTGACCATCGCCCGCTATTACACACCTTCGGGCCGTTGTATCCAGCGTTCTTATGCCAAAGGACGCAAGGATTATGAAGAAGATTTGCTGAACCGTTACAAACATGGCGAGTTCGTACATGCCGACAGTATTTCGTTCCCCGATTCGCTCAAATATACGACGCGTGTCGCCAAACGTACGGTTTATGGTGGTGGCGGTATCATGCCCGATATCTTCGTACCGGCCGATACGGCGCGTGTCGATAGCATTGGCAGGGTAGTCTTCAATAAGGGATTGGTCAACAAAACCGTGTTGCAGTATCTTGAGCATAACCGCCGCAAACTACGTTCTGATTATTCCGACTTTGAGTCGTTTGAACGCAAGTTCGAAGCCGATTCGCTGATTCTGCCCGAGTTGCTTGAACGTATCGCCGCCGACTCCATTCCGTTTACCGACGAAAACCTCGAGCGTAACCACAATGTTTTCTCGTTGAATCTGAAAGCCCTACTGGCCCGTTATATATGGGGAATGGACGCTTATTTCAAAATTTACAACACCGATAACGTCATCGTACAGAAAGGTCTCGAAATTATTACCGACGATCGCAAGTATGAGGCAGTTTTCAAAAAACAGAACCAATGAAAAACAAAAAGAAAATGCCGGATATAGCCGCTGTAGTTCGCCGATTGGTTTCGCCCGAATTTGACGGCAAGCTGATGTACCACTGCCATGCCGACGAGCCGTATCCGTCGGGTGAGGCGTTGCGCGAGTTTATTGATATTGCCCGCGCCGTGGTGTTCCCCGGATTCTACGGCAGTAATATCGACAACGCCGAAATGCTCGAATATCATTTGGGTGTGCGTATGGAGCGTTTGTATCAGATTTTATGCGAGCAGTTGTATGCTGGCTTGTGCTTTGGCGAGGCCGAAAGCATTTGTCTGCAAACCCAGCGCGACGAGGCGGAGCGTATTGCAACCGCCTTTATCGAATACATCCCCGATCTTAAGCTGACGCTCAGAACCGATGTTGAGGCCATCTATGACGGTGACCCCGCAGCCAAGAATTTTGGGGAGGTGATTTTGTCGTATCCGGGATTGCGTGCCATTTTTAACTACCGGGTGGCGCATTTCCTGCTCAATGCGGGGGCCAGTATCATTGTGCCGCGCATGATTACCGAAATGGCGCATAGCGACACGGGAATTGACATCCATCCGGGTGCAACGATTGACAAATGGTTTGCCATTGACCATGGTACGGGTGTTGTTATCGGCGAAACCAGCGTGCTGGGCGACCATGTCAAGCTGTATCAGGGAGTAACGCTTGGCGCCAAGAGTTTCCCGCTCGACGAGCAGGGCAATCCGATCAAGGGCATTGCCCGCCATCCGATTCTCGAAGACGGTGTGGTCGTTTATGCAGGTGCGACAATACTTGGGCGTATCACCATTGGCCGCAATGCGGTGATTGGCGGCAATACATGGGTGACCGAAGACGTCCCTGCCGACGACGTGGTGTTCAATTCGTAACCTTTTTCAAGTTAAAAATAAAAGAGCGGGCCATTTGGCTCGCTCTTTTATTATGTCGTCGGGGTGACAGGATTCGAACCTGCGACCACCTGGTCCCAAACCAGGTGCGCTACCGGACTGCGCTACGCCCCGATCGTTTTGCGGTTGCAAAGTT
>JAGACJ010000049.1 GCA_017614195.1 Paludibacteraceae bacterium | reverse complement strand
TTTCGAGGGCGTCACCGTCCGCGACACCACCGAACTGACGCTCGAATTCGTGCCCACCGAGCCCGTCGAGCGGCAACTGTTCTTCCGCTTCTCGCGCCACTTCGGTCTGGTCGATGCCGACGACCTTTCGGGTACACCTTATTATATTAGCATCGCAGCCGACGCGCCTGCAAAATCCGACGAGGAGAAGCCCAACGCCAAGAAAGACAAGGACGACATCGGCCTGAACGTGAACATTCCCGTCAAGGCCACCGCAACGCTCTACGACGGCAACGCGCCCATCCAAAAGTTCGACTTCCAAGCCCCGCAGTTCGGCACCACCGAGAACCTCAGCGGAGCCCTTTTCGGCAAAAAACAAACCTCGAAAATCGTCCTCAATCCCATCACGGGCGGACTTGAAAGCATCAAGGAAATCGCGATTGAAAAATAGAAAATTTTCTGCAAATTATCGGAATTCAGACATCAATTTTCTGCAAATTATCGGAATTCAGACGCATTTTTTCTGCAAATTATCGGAGTTTATCAAAAAAATGATTACCTTTGCAAACAAAAAATGCGTTTGTTATGATAGACGAGAAAACAATACTTCAAGTGCTTCTTGAGCAGAAAGAAGAAGTTGAAAGCTACAAGCCTCGGCAATGGATTAGCCGCAAAGAGGAATCGTTGTTTGAGTTTGACAGCAAACTGGCACAGGTTGTCATTGGCGTGCGCCGCAGTGGGAAATCCACGCTCTGCCATCAAGTTCTCAAAGAACAGAACATCCGCTATGCCTATGCCAACCTCGACGACGACCGTCTGGCCGGTATGGAAACAAAAGATTTAAACACGCTGCTTTCGTGCCTCTACCAAATCTATGGCACAGACATTTCCCATCTGTTTTTCGACGAGATTCAGGATGTTGACGGATGGTATTTGTTCGTCAACCGACTGTTGCGAACCAATGCACACATATTCATCACTGGCAGCAACGCCAAACTGCTCAGCGGCGAACTCGCCACACACTTGACAGGACGATACAACGAAATACGCCTGTATCCATTTTCGTTCTCTGAATATTGCGACTACCATCAAATAGACAAGGACAAAATAACCACAAAGGCCGATGCAGAGCGTAAACGGGCATTTATGGACTACATCAACGACGGCGGATTCCCGGAAATCCAGTCTTTGCGCAACAAGCGAGGCTATGTGCAAAGTTTGACAGATGCCATCTTGCAGAAAGATATACAACGCCGTTTCAAAATCAGAAACATCGACGCTCTTCGGAAAATGGCCAACCATCTGATTAACAACGCTTGTCAGATTGTCAATTACGAAGAACTGGCAGCCACGCTCAACGTGTCGGACAAAACCATCAAGAAATATGTAGATTACCTTCAGCAAGCCTTTCTCATACAACTTCTGCCCAAACATTCCTACAAAAGCAAGGAACGGATTCTCGGCGAAAAAGCCTACACGATAGACACGGGATTAGAGAACAACCGCAACCATTCCATGGCAGGCGAAAACATCGGATGGCGATTGGAAAACGTAGTCTATATCGAACTGCTGCGCCGTTGTTCCAAGGAATTTCTCGATGTATATTACTACAGGCCCGATGCCCGACAAAAAGAGGTGGACTTCGTTGTTTGCAACCGAAACAAACCGAAAGAACTGATTCAAGTCGCCTACGACATCGAAAAACCGAAAACATTCGACCGCGAGACTTCCGCACTGATAAAAGCCGCCGCCGCCCTCGATTGCGACAACCTCACCCTGATTACATTTGCCCCGTCCGAAACCGTCGAAGTCGGGGGAAGGAAAATCCAAATCTATTCAGCAATAGACTGGTTGCTGAAAGACTAAGAGAAAAAAACAAAAGCATCCCGACCTCACGGCTGGGATGCCCCTCAGAAAACTTTAAAAAACTTGATGAAAACTACAACTAATCATTAAACCATTTTTCCGTATAATCTACAACTCCGTTAGAGAACCATTCTTCTTTATCAATGTTGTACTCTTTGGCTTCGATGTCGCCAGAATCCACATATTTCGACGCGTTCGGAATAATAGTCTGTACAATGTTTTCGTTAACATTCAGTTTCACCACGAATGAATCGGGCTTGATATAAAACTTTTTCATTTGATTACCTCCTTTCTGCCGTTATGAATGTAAATACCTTTTGCTGTCGGCTTTCCCTCGATCCGACGACCATCAAGTTGATACCAGGCATCCGTTTCCTCTTCATTTGAAGTGGAGTCGGGGCTGTCTATCGCCGTCGTTTCATCATCAAACCCATCGATGAAGAACATGCCCACCTTCGCATTTTGTCCGTCGTGGCCTGTCATGATTGCCGTTTCCGCCGCTGTCGGTTGCAGATAGGCGCGGTTGTAGGGCGTGAGCCGACCCGTATTCACGATTCTCCGCCACTCGCCGTTCGACAAGCCCCAGTTTGTCAGACCGTCTTCTTCCGCCTGCACATGGCTGTTGGCAACCACGCCGACAAGGCGGTTCACAGAAGGGTTAACATCCCCGCTGAATTTCCATCTGCCGTACTCATTCGGATCGTAATCCGTTTTAAATTCCTTATATCCAAATGGGCTACTATACATATTTTCTCCCATTTTATAATATGGTTTCGTACCATCGTCCTGATAGTTACCCAGTCTCACAATAACGCCGTGATACTGGTCGCGATTCCCTGTACGCGCCGGAACATACATTACTTTCTGCATTTTGTAGCCTTCAGACTTGTCTGTACATTCCGTTGCGATATAAGCGTAAACTGGATAATTTGATTCGCCTTCCCCGGAGAAATCCAAGTCGAAGTCGCGACACATCGTCAAATATTGTCCAGGGCTCTTGTATTCCGAATTGAGATTGCGGTTGAAGAACGGTATTTTATAGTCCACCAGCTGATGTCTCCTTGGGCTGTTCAACATCCTTATTAGGAATTTGTAGGTAGTGCCTTCATAATTATAATAATACTTTGTCGTATAAATCGTTGTTTGATCTAATACTCCCTCGCAAGCTCCTGCACCACTTTTTTGCAAAGAGGGCCAGTTATAATCAGGTTGAACGATTAACCTCACACTGTGCTTAGACAAGATTTTGTCTTCATCATTATATTCTTGGTCATAAACGAAACCACCCATGGTAGTTTCAAACATGCTACCCGCCATCGTCATGAAGTAGAGATTCGAGAAATATGATGTTTTCTGCAACTCATAGACACCACCATATGTCTCACCATCTCCCTTACTCAATGAAAAAAATGCATTCATGTCAAGGGTGTTTACCATTGCAGGAATAGTCAGTTCGGCCAATGTCCATTTCCAATAATTCGACTCTTCCCAACTAAGGCTGATGGGATCGACATAAGGTTGGTTTGACGGGGGATAACCATTGGCCCAACTCCAATGGATGAACCGTGAAAAAGCATAATCCTCGATAGTTGTCAGATTCGACGGCAAAATCAGGCTCTCAATGCGGTGGAAGGTCATGCTGCCGTTGCAGATTCTCTCCACCGAGGTGGGCACGACCCATTGCTTGACCATCGCCTTGTTGCTCGCGCCGATTTCGTTCTTGGGAATGAAATAGACCAGTTCGTTTTTCGTTCCCGGACGGCTGGTGCTGTTGCCGTAGAGCACGCCCAGCGTCAGTTCGTCGCTTTTTTCAAACGTATAGCGGTTTGTGTTGTAGTTGTTGATTTTCGTGAGATTGGGCGTGTTGGTGAGCACGCCTTTGCCGAGGATGCAGTTCTCGGGAATGGTGAATTCCGTTAAATCCTTGTTGCAGCCGAAAGCATAGTCGCCAACCTCTGTCACAGACTCGCCAAGAAGAGCATTTTTCAATGTTGTGGCACTAAACGCACCGCGACCGATTTTCTGGATGTAGGGACTACTCAGCTGAGGCTCAAAGTCTTTTAACTTTAGGCAGGCACAGAATGCCAATTTTCCAATTTCTGTCGTCTGCTCAGGTATTACAATGGTTTCCACCTTGCAGGCATGATGGAACAAGTAGTTGGGAATCTTTGTGATGTTATCAGGAATCACGATACCGTTTTTTTCCGTCAATTCGCAGCCTTCCAACTTATGACAATTGTAAAACGTACCAACGCCCAAATAAGTCAGCGTCTCAGGCAGCCCATAACTCAACAACCTTTTTATGCCACTACCGGCAAAAGCGTAATCCCCAACAGTTACCAGTCCATAGCCTTCACTATTAGTGCCATTAGTGCCATTATAATAGAGATTGATTTCTGGCAGATCACTGCAATTTTCAAAAGCCTCTGTACGAATATATTTGATGTGGGTACTCATCTTGAAAACTTTCAACACAATTGAATGTGCAAAGGCTGCATGTCCAATCTCCTCGACAGTGTTATTAGACAAATCGGCGGTAATCAGTTTTTTACAAGAATGAAAAGCATATCTGTAAATACTGATGACCGTATTGGGAACTTTATAATACACGTAGGATTTATTCACGGGATAAGCCCACAACGTGGTTTTGTCCTTATTAAAGAGTATGCCATCGTTTGAAGAAGAAAACTTTGGATTGTCAGGATCAACTGTGATCGTTTCCAATTCATAGCATCGGGTAAACGTTCCATCCGGATACGAATCCGAGCCTTCTTGGCGGTATGTTTCGTCCAAACTTATGACAGAAGCAGGAAGTGTCAGGTTTTTAATACTTGTGCGGGCTAAAGCAAATTCATCACTTTGTATTTTTTCCATTGTGGCCTTAGATCCTATGGCCACGACGGGATACGTTGTTCCCAGATATGTCACCGATGCCGGTACGCTGACATCCGTCGCCGAGCCTGTATAGCCCGTCAGTACGACATTTCCAGTTAATTGGGGCGGGTTGGAAGTGCTATTCCAATTGTTATTGTCCCATGTGAATTTGTAACAAAAATCGCCTACTTGGAAGTTTGCAAAGCCAGCCCTCCAGTAACCAACTTCGTCCGCACTCAAGCGTGCTGTGCAGCAGAAAAGCAACACTGCTGCAATCGTAAAAATACGTTTCATTTTCTTTACTTTGTTTAATTAGTTAATAATTTTTTAATCGAATCGGGTGCAAAATTCCGCAAAAAAATCGAACCAATTTTACAAAAAACGAGTAAAAAAATCTACTTTTATCTACACGATACAATCTTATCCATTGATTTTCAACGAATTAAATTTTTCTACATTTATCTACAACTTACACGGTTTCTTTCCCAAAAACGTAGAAAAACAAAAAAAGTGCCCCAAGCGTTTTGTGACGCTTAAGGCACTTTTCTATTGCTGTCGAAACCGACCGCTTAATCGAGTTGTGCGAGTTTGTTGTCGCTACCGAGCACTTCCTTGATTTTGTGGCTGTAAAGCTCAATCATCAGGTCGCGGGCAGGACCGCAGTATTTGCGCGGGTCGAACTCGCCCGGCTTTTCGGCAAACACCTTGCGCACGGCAGCGGTGAAGGCCAGACGCGAGTCGGAGTCGATGTTGATTTTGCAGACGGCCGACTTGGAGGCTTCGCGGAGCTGCTCTTCGGGAATGCCGACGGCATCGGGCAACTTGCCACCGTTCTCGTTGATGATATCGACATACTCCTGCGGAACAGAACTTGAACCGTGGAGCACGATGGGGAATCCGGGCAGTTTCTCCTCGATGGCCTTCAGCACGTCGAAAGCCAACGGCGGCGGAACGAGTTTGCCGGTTTTCGGGTCGCGTGTGCACTGTTCGGGCTTGAACTTATAAGCGCCGTGCGACGTACCAATCGAAATGGCGAGAGAATCGACACCCGTGCGGCTCACGAAATCAATCACCTCTTCGGGCTTCGTGTAGTGGCTTTCCTCGGCCACAACTTCGTCCTCGACACCGGCCAGA
>JAGACJ010000048.1 GCA_017614195.1 Paludibacteraceae bacterium | reverse complement strand
TCATGATGTCGATGGCACGCAAGACTTGCCCAGTGTTGTTGAGCGGCTCTCCCATTCCCATAAACACCACATTGGTAAGCGTTTCGGGCTGCCCAATGCTTTGCACCTGGTTCAAAATCTCAGCCACCGTCAGGTTCCCTTGAAATCCCTGCCGCCCGGTAGCGCAGAATTTGCAGCCCATCTGGCATCCCATTTGCGAAGAAATGCAAAGTGTGGCCCGGTCGCCATCCGGAATATAGACACTCTCGATGTTATGGCGGTTGTCGGCTTCACCGACTTCGAACAGGTGTTTGACCGTCCCGTCTTTCGACGTTTGTTGTTGTATAGGATCTTCAACCCCAATGCACCAATCTTGTGCCATGGCTTCGCGGGCGCGTGCAGGCAGGTTGGTCATTAAGGCAATGTCGCGCACTTGTTTCCGGTAGAGCCAGTCAGCCATCTGTTTGCCGGCAAATGCGGGCAAGCCGTATGTCTGTGCGACGGCTTTTAACTCGTCGCAGGTCAACCCCAATAATTTCTTGCGCGTTTCCATAAACATTATTCCAAGTTGGAACAGGGAATCGTCAAATTAACCGTCTGTCCGGTTTTCGAACCGTTGATTTGAAAAATGATATCGGCACCTGCCTCTTTGACAAGACCAATGATTTTTTTCCCGGGTTCACTTTCTTCAAAACCGTTCTGCAACAATTCCTCAACCTTGCGGCGGTGTAGCGGATGATTCAGTTCAATGGCACTGAACGTGTCGCTTTCCTGCAGGGTCGCTTTGTATACAAGGTTGCCGTCAATGACCTTGATGTCGTTTACAATCAGTCCCGAAGATATTTCGATCGGACATTGTGCAGACAGCACACTGACGATGCCTTTGAGTTTGTCTTGCGGTGTGCAGCAGCAAAACAGCAGTCCGGAAATGACCGTAATCAGTCCTGCAATCCACCGGAAATTTCTTCGAGTGCGCTCCATTCTTCGTTTGAAATGTTGATGTCCACTGTCATTTTGCTCTCTTTGCCTACATGGCGCATGATGGTGCTCATCGAATCGGCATGTGACAGTTGTACGATTTGTTGTATCGCTTCGTTTTCAAAAGAAGGCAGTGTTTCGCTGTATCCCAATTTGAGCAAGTACATGACAAACGGGTTGTTGAGTTGGTCAACGGTAAAGCCGTCCTCTTCCGGAATCGAAATGGTATAGATTACAGTACTGTCATTTGTCTCGATTTTTTCAATGAACGAGCCGTCGCCAAAATCAAGCGGACAATCTTTGTTTGCGGCTTTGACGGCTTTATCCAAT
Source organism: Paludibacteraceae bacterium (assembly GCA_017614195.1). Taxonomy (GTDB): domain Bacteria; phylum Bacteroidota; class Bacteroidia; order Bacteroidales; family Paludibacteraceae; genus Enterocola. The sequence goes on along the minus strand of JAGACJ010000048.1, from coordinate 15,566 downwards.
TCGCTTTCGGTTGTGTTGCAGGCAGCAAATGCAAAAGAGAGCAAAATGCTTGCAACGATCAGTGTCACTTTGTTTTTCATGTTTTTACAGGTTGTTTTAATAATGAATTATTCTTGTGTCAGTTGCATCATGCGCGACAGGTACTTGCCGATAATGTCGAATTCGAGATTGACGACCGTACCTTCGTGAATGTCTTTAAAGTTGGTGTTTTCGTAGGTGTAGGGGATGATGTTGACCTGAAAACTGTTTTTTGTGGGGTTGCACACGGTCAGACTGGTTCCGTTGACTGTAACCGAACCCTTGTCAACGGTGAAATAGCCGCGTCTGGCCATGTCGGGGTCAAACGGATACTCGAAGGTGTAGGTCCAGCTGCCGTTGGCGTTCTCGACCTTTCGGCAAACTGCGGTGCCATCCACATGTCCTTGAACGATATGCCCGTCGAGCCGGCCGTTCATGCGCATACTGCGTTCCACATTGACAAGGTCGCCTACCTTGAGCAGACCGAGGTTGCTTTTTTCGAGAGTCTCGCGCATGGCGGTGACGGTATATTCGTTTCCTTTGATTTTGACCACTGTCAGGCATACGCCGTTGTGTGCCACACTTTGGTCGATGCCCAATTCGCTCGTGAACGGGCAAGTGAGGGTCAGGTGTAGGTTGTCGAGCTCTTTTTCGAGCGCCGTGACGCGTGCTGTGCTTTCAATGATGCCGCTAAACATGTCTTTTGCAAATATATTCGGCGCAAATTTACGAAAAAAAGCCCACAAAACGAAGCGTGAGAGAAAAAATCAGCCACGGCTGACTTCGTCGATGCCTTTGACGGTGCGGAGCTTGCGGATAAGCCGCTCGAGGGTGTCGGTGTCGCGGGCGGTAAGCACCACACGTCCTTTGAATCGGCCCCCGTCGGCATCGATGTTGATTGAGCGTAAGGTTACCGAAGGCTCTTTGGCAATGACTGACGTGATGTTTGTCATGATGCTCAGTTGGTCGTCGCCCGTGATAAAAATCGGACAAATCTGCTGTTCGCTACCTTTGGCCTCCCATGCGGCCCGTACGATGCGGTACCCGAAACGCGCCATCATCTGTGGCGCATTGGGGCAGTCCTTGCGGTGAATCTTGATGCCGCCGCTGACGGTGACAAAACCGAATATCTCGTCGCCGAAAATTGGGTGGCAGCATTTGGCCATGCTGTATTGCACCCCTTTGGTCTCTTCGTTGATGATGAGTACGTCCGAATGACTGATGCGGTCGGTTGTCGTTTTTCCGTAATCCGTGGCAGTGAATGTGTTGCGCTCGTCGGTTTTCTCCTTGTCGTAATTGAGATAGGCGTCGCGAAACTCGAGCAAATCCATTTTGCCTTCTTGCAAATCGATGTAGAGCTGGCTCAGATGCTTGTATCCGAGCCGGGTTCCTACCTTCGACAAACGCGCCTCGTCCAGTTCAATCTTCCAGTTCTTGAAACGGCGTTGCAGCGTTTCAAGACCGTCGTTCGCCAGTTTGGTCTCGGTCTCCTTGATGACGGTCCGTATTTTCTGACGCGCCTTGGTGGTGATGGCAATCTTAACCCAATCGGCGCGCGGACGTTGGGTGGGGGAGGTCAGCACCTCGATCTGGTCGCCATTGTTGATTTTGTAACCAAGCGTAACATTGCGTCCGTCAATGCGCCCGCCAATACAGTGGCTGCCCACTGCGGTGTGAATGGCAAAAGCAAAGTCGAGCAACGAAGCGCCTTTGGGTAAGCGCAGCAGGTCGCCTTTGGGCGTGAATGCAAAAACCTCTTCGTCGTACAGGTTCATTTTGAAGAAGTCCATCGAATCGCGCCCGCCCATGTCCGGGTTTTCCAGCCCGTCACGCAAATTCTTGAGCCACAACTCCATACGATTGTCGCCACTGATGTTTTTGTATTTCCAGTGTGCGGCTACGCCTTTCTCCGCCACCTCGTCCATCCGTTGGGTGCGTATCTGAACCTCGATGTATTTGCCGTCGGGTCCCATCACCGTGCAGTGCAGTGATTCATAACCGTTGGCTTTGGGTTGTGTAAGCCAGTCACGCATCCTCCGCAAGTCGGGTGTGTACATGTCGGTGACAATCGAGTACACTTGCCAGCATTGGGCTTTTTCCTGCTCAATCGGACAGTCGATAATCAGGCGAATGGCAAACAAGTCGTAGATGCCTTCGAACGGTACCTGTTGTTTCTTCATCTTATTCCAAATACTTGGAATAGACTTGGTGCGGCTTTTCAGTTCGTATTTGAAGCCGGCGGCGTCCAGTTTCTGACGCAACGGACCTACAAAATGGTCGAAATATGCCTCCCGTTCGAGGGCGGTGTCGTTCAGCTTTTTTGACAACTCCCGGTAAGTTTCCGGAAAATTGTGCTCCATCGCCCGTTCTTCCATTTCGGTTTTGACAGAATAGAATCCCATCCTATGTGCCAGTGGAGCATACAGATAAGCCACTTCATGCGCGATGGTGTCTTGTTCTTCGACCGAATATTCGTCCAAATGGCGGATGAGGAACAAACGGTGTGCCAGCATAATCATGATGACGCGCACGTCTTTGGCCAATGCCAGCAGCAACATCCTGAAATTTTCGGAGTCGGGCGATTTGGTCTTTTGATAGACTTCGCTCACTTGCCGGATTCCCGACAGCACATATTCCACTTCTTCCGAAAAATCGGCCTTGGCCTGTTTTTCGGTATAGCCTGTGTTTTGGGTGAATACTTGCACAAGAATGGCGGTGACGGTAACCCCGGTCAGTCCCATTTCGTTGGCTGCCAGCATGCTGATCCGCAATGCTGTAGCCATTGGCTGTGACAATTCCGGGCAATGCCGCTCATGCCACAAACGCCTTAGTTGGCGGCAGGTGTCTTCGCCAAGCAGTTTCTGAAGCTGTCTGCTTGCGTCGCGGTATTCGGAATAAGTGAGCGGTCGGTTCATTCGGCGGTGATGATAACTTCGTAATGACGGTCAACCGAAGCCAATGACGATTCGATGTAAGGCCTGTACCCCTCAAGAATTTGAGTCGGTAAAAAATAATCGATATAGAACTGCGCTTTTTCCTCGTTGTAGAACATATAACGCATCAGCGTTTCGTTCTCGTTGCTCATAATCAGCTCGACCACCTTTGGCCAGATGCCCATCTTGAAGATGTTTTTCTCAACCGAATCCCAAATGTTGCTGCGGTTGTATTCGGTTTTGTAGAAATCCAGACGGTTCTCGGTCAACTCGTAAGGAATCATGCGCATGTCGTTGAGCGTGATGCGTACGTATTGCATGGTGTCGATGTAGATGGCTCTGTAAATGGGAGCCATCGGGTCCGATTGCAATAACTGCTGGTTGTATGCTTCAATTCCGGCTTCCGAAAAACCGACGCAGCCGTATGGCACGCGGAACGACAGGTTCAAATCGGCGCAAGTCACCATTTCGTCCAACAAACCTTCATCGAGTTTGTAGTTGCGTTCTTTGGTACATGACGCGAGCAACAGGATAGCGGTGGCGATAAAACAAATTTTCTTCATAATAGGGTGAGAATTAGGATTTTATTCTTGATAATAGACTCGTTTTACCCGATTAGAGACACCGGTTAGAATTTCGTATGGAATGGTGCCCATTACGTCGGCCAGGTCGTTAATGGTGTGTTTCGCACCAAATATTTCAACGCTGTCTCCCTCGCAGGCTTCAGGAATGTCGGTGACATCGACCATGCAGATGTCCATACAGATGTTGCCGATAAAGGGTGCCTTTTTGCCGCGTATCAGCACATAACTGTTGCCATTGCCGAATGCACGGTGCAATCCGTCGGCGTATCCGATAGGAATCGCGGCGATGCGCGAAGGCCGGTGCAACAAACCTTTGCGGCTGTAACCGACGGCCTCACCTTCGGCGACATCTTTGATTTGCAATACAACAGAACGCAATGTGGCGATGGGCCGAATGTCTGATTTTTCGTCAATTCCGATGCCGTACAAACCGATACCTAAACGCACCATTTCGTACTGATATTCAGGAAAACGTTGTACACCGGCGGTGTTGAGAATATGGCGCAGGAACGGGTATCCCAAGTTTTGCCTTAAGTAATCGGTCGCAAACGAGAAGTTCGCAATCTGCTGTTTGGTGAATTCGTCCATGTCTGTGCAATCGGCTGTGGCCAAATGCGAAAATACCGATTCGACGCGAACCGATGGAGTGTGCTCCAACTCCTTGACCACCGCCGGACATTCGTCGGGCATGAAACCGAGACGGTGCATCCCGGTGTCGATTTTGAGGTGGATGGGGTAGTCGCGTTCGCCCTGCCGGTCGGCAAAATCCGAGAACAATCGCAACATTCTGAAATTGTATATTTCCGGTTCCAGATGATAGGCCGTCAGCACATCGAAACTACTGGGTTCGGGGTCCATTACGATAATCGGGGTGCGAATGCCTGCCTTGCGCAGTTCGGCGCCTTCGTCGGCTACCGCCACTCCGAAGTAGTCGCAGTGGTGGTGTTGCAACAGTTGGGCCACTTCGACAGCCCCGCATCCGTAGGCGTTGGCTTTGATCATGGCAACGGTTTTGGTTTCCGGTTTCAAAAACGATTTAAGCGTTTTGAAGTTGTGCGTAATGGCGTTTAGGTTTACCTCGAGTACTGTTTCGTGGCGTTTTAGCTCAAGTCCTGACACAATGTCTTCGAATGCGAAGGAACGGGCGCCTTTGACCAAAATCACTTCGTTTTCGAACTTGATGTCGCTGGCCAGAAAATCAGCGGTGGTGGCGAAAAACCGGCTTTCGAACGGAAATTGGTGCCAAAACTTGCGGATGTGTTCACCAATACCTATAAAACGCCCGACGTTCTTTTGCTGCATCAGCGATGCCAAGTGGGTATATAACTCGGCGTCGGCGAATCCAGTCTGGGCAATGTCCGACAAGATCAAGGTCTTTCGCAGACCTGTATGCTCGGCTTGCGCATTCAAAAAGTCCAATGCAATGACGAGCGAGCCCATGTCGCTGTTGTATGAGTCGTTGATAATCTGACATCCGTTTTTCCCTTGTTTCACTTCGAGGCGCATGGCAACTGGCTCCAGTTTCAAAAAGTCTTCGCGTACATCAATGAGCAGACACAAGGCAAGGCAATGCAAGGCGTTTTCGAGCGATGCGTCATCGGTAAACGGCATTTGACAAGTCTCCTCCTTGCCTTCGAAAATATAGCGTACCGTTGTACGACCGAACGATTTGTCAACGCTTGTGATATTGACATTCGCTGTGGCGTCGTTGAACGCCCATGAAAAGAGTTGCGCGGTTTTGTTGATTTTGCGGAACGCGGCCTCGATGGCGTATTTTTTGGCATAAACCAGTACCTTGCAGTCCTGGAACAACAGCAGTTTTTCGGCCAGTTTCTCTTCGTTGTCGACGAATCCCTCGTTGTGCGCTTCACCCAAATTGGTGAAGATGCCAATGCGAGGCCTGATGATTTTTTCGAGTAACTGCATCTCGCCCGGTTGTGAAATACCTGCCTCGAAAATGCCCAACTCGGTACGTTCGTTCATCTGCCAAACCGACAATGGCACGCCAATCTGTGAGTTGAAGCTTTTGGGCGAACGTGTGATGATGAAACGGTCTTGCAGCAGCTGGTACAGCCATTCCTTGACCACCGTTTTGCCGTTGCTGCCCGTAATGCCGATAACGGGAGCCTTGAACTTGCGCCGGTGTGATGCCACCAAACGCTGCAGCGCCTCAAGGGTGTCGTCAACCACAACAAAGTTGGCTTCGTAATTTTCCCAAGAGGAGTCTTTTTCGAAAACCACGAAATTGCGGACACCGCATTCGTACAATTCGGGGATATACTTGTGCCCGTCATTGGTCTTGGTTTTCAGAGCAAAGAACAAACTCTCTTCGGGGTAGGTCAGGTTGCGGCTGTCGGTCAGCAGATGACCGATTTCGCAAGTGTCGCTTTTTTGACTTAATTCGCCCCGCGTGATGCGCGCTATTTCTGCAATATTGTAAATCATTTCGATTTTTCTTTAAGTTCAGCCGATAACAAATTGTCCAAATCCGTCTCGCCCGTCAGTGTTTTCAACTTGCGAAGCAGGTAAAAGAGCGCTACCAACATCACCAAAGTGGATGGGAGCGCGATAACTGGGTAACTGATGGCGGTCAGTTTGCCCAATTGCTCGTTGAATAACTCGGTGCCGGGCGTCGCCGTAACGACTATTTTGGCAACTACGTAGTTGAGTATGGATGATACAAGAAAAGACAATGCCACGAGCCAGGTGGCGGTGCGCATGGCTTTCTCGAGCGAGTCGCGGGTGCCGCGCTCGTCGAGGCGTTGCTCGATGAATGGAAGGTCGAGCAGGGTATCGTTGTAAATGAGTTTTCGAATGAGCGGATAGGGCGTGTAGAGCGAAACCACCACGGCTATGGCAATGAGCAAAGGTACGGCGGCCTCTTTGACGGCTATCCATTTAGGATCAAACTCAAATACTCCAATGATGCCTGTCAGAAAAATGCTGACAAAACCTAAAACGGCGATAAAACCGACTTCCTTGCGGATGAGGAAATTGTACAGCGCCAAGCCGATAGGAAAGGCCAAGGCAATCAAGAATCCAGGCAAGACGCCCAAGTATTCGGGCTTGCTGAATTTTGAAAGGATTACCGCCGGAATCACAATGCTGAACAGAATACTCAGTAGCGGACTCTCTTTTTTCTTCGGATTGTTTTCGGTCGTCGGGTTCATGATTTGTATTGTTTGTCTAATGCAAGCAGCGCCTCTTTTGTTTGACGGACCAGCTGTCGGTGCGCCTCAGATTCGGGCTGTTTGCTACGATGATTCAAAATTTTGTTCAGTTTGAGATATTGAGCGGCCACCGCTTGGGTCTGTCTGTCCATGGCCGTCGCCTCAAGACGCTCATAAACATAGTCTGCGGCAAGGGAACTTGGGTGCGTCATGTCGTCGGCATAGAAACGATAGTCGCGCAAGTCATCGATAACGGCTTCGTATGCTGCGAAATAGTGGCAGCGGTCGGCGTATTGCCGGCAAATCTGCTCAATGGCAAGCAACAGCGTGCCTTTGCTGATATTGTTGCCGTGTAAACCGTCGCTCAAATGGCGGATCGGACTGACGGTCCACACGATGGATTTTTCTGGGCAGTGTGCCACAATGTCCTCCATGTAGCCGACGCATTCGTCGACCGACAGTAACTTGCGGGTGAAAAGCGCTGCGTCGCTGTGGTGGCAATTGGCGACAATCCTGCCGTTGGCGTTCAGTGTATAGACAAAAGCCGTCCCCAAAGTGACGAACAGCACTCCCGGCTGCGACAGTAACCGATGGCTCGTGGCAATACTGGTGTTCATTTTTTGCAGCGCGGTGTCCGAATCGGTGTCGCTGAAGTCGCTGTGAAACTCGTAACTGTGATATTGCCCGTTTTGTACGAACAAATCCATTGGCGTCAGCAATGCAGTGTCGTGCATACGCCTGATTGCCTGTGCGATGGATGCAGGATTGTAGAGCGTCCCCATGGATAGTTGCGCGTCAAATCCCCGTGCCAGCAACCGTTCTGTGATATGGGTGGCGAAGCACGACCCCATCAGCATGACTGGCGTGCGGTGTGTCAGCCGTATGGGAAGTGGCGCGTCCTCTATGGGTGTCCGCAAAAGCATCAGTCAAACAGTTTTACCAATTCGTCGAGATTGGGACTCAAGATGATTTCGCAACGGCGGTTCCGGCTACGTCCCTCGCTCGTGTCGGAGGTGTCGACGGGCAGATTGTCCGCACGGCCCGAAGCCACTACGCGGCGGGCATCGATTTCGCTGTTTTGGCACAATATCTTTACAATTGCGGTGGCGCGTTTTACGCTCAAGTCCCAGTTGTCTTCAATGTTGCCGTTTCCAGAGAATGGAATGTTGTCGGTATGTCCTTCGATGAGAATCTCCACATCCTTGTTGGCGGCAAGCACGGTGGCCAGTTGGGCCAGTGCCTGGCGTCCCCGATTGGCAACGTCCCATTTGCCCGATTCGAACAGCAGCTGTTCTTCCATCGACACATAGATGCGCCCTCCGCGGGTGGTGACTGCCAGTCCGTTACCTTCGAACCCTACCAAGGCATTGCGCACTTTGTCGCGCAGTTCCGCAAGTTTGCGCTCCTGCGCTTCGAGCGCTTCGGTCAGTTGGATAATCCGGTCGTTCTGGATTTCGACTTCGCGTTGTTTGTCGTATAGGGCGCGTTCGGCTTGGAACAAGGCGTCCTCCCGTTTCATCAGCTCGGTCTGTAACCCTTGGATTTCGGCCAACAACGCTTGGGCCTCCTCATTGCCTTGAGGGGCTTGTAAACGTTCAAATAGCGCAAGGTTCTGACGCTGCATGGCTTCACATTCGTCTTGTACGCGGCGCAATTCGCGCGAAAGCATGGCAGTGTCTTCCTGCGCCTTTTCGTTTTTGGCACGGAGTTTCTTTAGCTCCGCCTCCAATTCCTTGTTTTTGTTCTCCAATGCGGTTTTTTCTTTGCGACAGGTGCGTGCCTCGTCATAATATTGGGCCTCGGCATCGCGGGCTGCATTGTATTTGGCTTGGGTGACACAAGAGGTCGCTATTGCAGCGAACACGCATAAATAGACAATTCGTTTCATGTTGGATAAGTAATCTGTGTTGTTTGAAATTCGATTTTCAGTATGTAGGAAGGCTTTTGCACCGACCGATTGCAAAAATACGGATTTTTATGTTTTTAGAAAAGACGAAACTTTATTTTTACACCAAGTTTTGACAATTATTTTGTAATTTTGCACCAATTTTAGGAACGACACCCGTTTCAGCAGTTTCAAACGGAAAAAAGTCGCTTGCAGCGTATGGAAAAATACCCGATTTTGAGCACAATCCAGTATCCTTCGGATTTGAGGCGCATGCGTCTCGAGAAGTTACCCGAATTGTGTGATGAGCTGCGCACTTTTATCATTGAGTCTTTGTCCGAAAACCCTGGCCATTTGGCATCGAGTCTCGGTGCAATTGAATTTACGGTGGCGCTGCATTATGTCTTTAACACCCCCGATGACCGTATTGTGTGGGATGTCGGGCATCAGGCGTATGCACACAAGATTCTGACGGGCCGGCGCGATGCGTTTAAGACTAATCGTAAGTTTAAGGGCATCAGTGGATTCCCGAACCCGAAAGAAAGCAAATACGATGCCTTTATAGCCGGCCATGCTTCCAATTCGATTTCGGCGGCGTTGGGTATGTCGATTGCCGACCAGCGGCAGGGAATCGACCGTAAGGTGATAGCCGTGATAGGCGATGGTGCCATGACGGGCGGTTTGGCGTTCGAAGGTTTGAACAACGCTTGTGTCAGTCCCAACAACTTGCTGATCGTTCTCAACGACAACAATATGTCGATTGACAATCCTGTCGGAGGGCTCAATCAGTATCTCAACTCCATTACTACGTCGAAATTCTACAACCGCATCCGTTTCAAGGCATATCATCTGCTCAAAAAGTTCGGCTTGAGCGACAAACAGCGCGATGTGCTGACGCGGCGCGGCAATGCTTTGAAAATGGGCTCGTCGGGTATTCACAATATTTTCGAAGGTTTGAATATCCGATATTTCGGTCAGGTTGACGGTCACGATGTGCAACAACTGGTCAAGGTGCTTTCCGATATCAAGGATTTCAAGGGACCGAAAGTGTTGCATCTGCTGACGCGTAAAGGCAAGGGGTACGCTCCTGCCGAAAACGCCGTTTCGGTATGGCATGCACCAGGACGTTTCAATATGCAGACGGGTGAGCGGATCAAGTCGCCGCTCAAAGCCAGCCGCTATCAGGATGTTTTTGGCGAAACGCTGCTTGAGTTGGCGCGTGACAACGAAAAGATTGTGGGCATTACACCGGCCATGCCGACCGGTTGCTCGATGTCGGTGATGATGAAGGAAATGCCCGACCGGGTATTCGACGTAGGCATTGCCGAGGCGCACGCCGTCACGTTTGCCGCGGGTTTGTCAAAAGAGGGGTTGGTTCCATTCTGCAATATCTATTCTTCATTTTTGCAACGTGCATACGATCAGACCATTCACGATGTGGCCTTGCAGAACTTGCCGTTCGTGCTTTGTATCGACCGTGCCGGCTTGGTCGGTTCCGATGGTCCGACCCACCACGGTGCGTTTGATGTGGCTTTTTTGAGAACCGTGCCGAATTGGACGATTGCCGCTCCGATGAACGAGATAGAATTGCGTAATATGCTCTATACGGCCCAATTGCCAGGTCAGGGTCCGATTGCTATCCGTTATCCGCGCGGGTGTGGCGAAGGTCTCGACTGGCATGGCGCATTCGAGTCTGTCGCAATTGGCAAAGGCGTATGCCTACAAAAAGGCAATGATATTGCCGTGTTGGCCCTTGGCCCGTTGGGAAATCGCGCTCGTCGCGCGGTGGAGCGGCTTGCCGAAGAAGGGGTGCATGTAGGATTGTACAATATGCGTTTTGTCAAACCGCTCGATACTGCATTACTCGACGAAATCGCACAACAATATCAACAAGTGCTGACGATAGAAGACGGTGCGCTGCAGGGCGGTTTCGGTTCTGCGATTCTCGAATATCTGGCTGATCGCCAATTGACTGTGAAAGTCCGTCGCATCGGTTTGCCAGATCATTTTGTCGAGCATGGGACCCCCGACGAGTTGTACCAGCTTTTGGGAATGGACGAGACGGGTATTTACAACGCTTTGAAAGCCATGCTCAAGTAGCGTGTCAAATCTCCTGATAACAAAGTTTCTGCTGTAAAGGTGTCGGCGATGGCCAAGTCACCGGCTTTTCCGTGTAACCATACACCCATCCGGGCGGCTTCGGAGGCATTATATCCTTGCGCCAACAACCCAGTGATGAGGCCTGTAAGCACATCGCCTGAACCGGCGGTAGCCATACCCGGGTTGCCGGTGGTGTTGGTGAAAATCTCACCATCGGGCGTGCAGACAGCGGTTTTATGGCCTTTCAACACCATAACACACTGGTAGGTTTTGGCGAAAGCGGTCGCTTTTACGATACGCTCTGAGCGCGATGAAGACTGACCGCACAATCGGTCGAACTCACCTTCGTGTGGTGTAAGAACGCTACCTGCCGGCAGGTTCTGAATCAATTGATATTCAGCAATCAGGTTGATGGCGTCTGCATCAATCACTAACGGCTTGTTGCAAAATAACAGTTGCTGGAGCCAATGCAACCTGACTGGCGAACGTCCCCAGCCGGGACCCATGCCGACAGCTGTGACGCGCGACAAGTCGGGTAGTGCGAAAACGCACATTGCTTCGGGCACAGCAGTTTGCAGAATGTGCCGCTCCTCCAAGTCGGTCAATACGGATAGCAACCCTACCCCCGAACGAAGACACGCGCGGCTGGCAAGCACAGCGGCCCCCATCATTCCTTGGCTGCCTGCCGACAACAGCGCATATCCGAAATCGCCCTTATGCGCGTCCGGACGGCGTGTCTTGCGCATACCGCGTATCATGGATATATCGATGGCCTTTGTCATTGCAAATAAGGATTGTTGAGCCGTTCGTCTTCAATCGTCGTCATGTCGCCGTGGCCGGGATAGACGTCGGTTTCTCCTGGCAATATCATGATTTTTGTAATCAGGTTGCTGACCAGTATCCGGTAGTTTCCTCCGTGCAGATCGGTGCGTCCTATGCTGTTTTTGAAGAGCGAGTCGCCCGAAAACAGCAATTTGTCGCTTTCGCTGTAAAAGGCCAAACCGCCCCGGCTGTGTCCCGGTACGTGGATGACGCTCAGTCTTGATTCGCCAAACGAGATGACATCCCCTTCGCTCAGATATCCATGCAGGGGTTGTACGTCGTCGTTAAAATCAATGCCGAACATCTGTGCGTGCGCTTTAAGAATGCCCAATAGATTCTCGTCGTCACGGTGGGCTTCAGGTCCTACCCCGAAAGTTCTGTAAATGAACGCGTTGCCAAAACAGTGGTCGAGGTGAAGGTGCGTGTTGAGCACATGCGTCAGCTGTAGGTCGTGATTACGTATGTAAGTTGCCAGTTCTTCCTGCTCCGACGCTTCAAGGCAACCTGCATCAATGAGGACGCATTGCTTGGACTTTTCGTCAATCGCCAAATAGGTGTTGACTTGTATAGGGTTGAATATGAATCTCTTGACAAACATCAGCGTAAGGGTAGGTATATCAGTTTCTTTTCCTTGAACCACGGATCATCGAACCATGTGGTCAGATCGTATTCGGCAATGGCATTCTTGTAAGGACGCGTTTCTGCCGAAATGTCACCGCCTTTGAGGCAGATCAATCCGTTGGGCAGGGCGTTTCGGTCTTTCTTCGCGATATTCTTGCGACAAACTTTGACCAAATCCCCTAGTGGCATGACGGCACGGCTGATAGCGAAATCGTATAGTCCTTTTTCGTCTTCCATACGTTCGTGCGTGAAACGTACGTTTTCTAACCCGATGGCTTCGGCAACGGCCGATGCTACTGTGAGTTTTTTCCCAATTGAATCAATCAGATGAAATTCGCATTCGGGAAACAAAATGGCCATGGGAATGCCAGGGAAACCGCCTCCAGTACCGATGTCGGCGATTTGGGTACCGGCCTCGAACCGCAGGCACTTGGCAATGGCCATCGAGTGGAGCACATGGTGTAAATACAGATTGTCGATGTCTTTGCGCGAGATGACGTTGATTTTGGCGTTCCAGTCGCGGTACAAGGCGTCGAGTTGCTCGAGTTGTCCGATTTGTCTCGGGGTCAACTCACCGAAGTATTTGAGAATTTCTTCCATTGATGCAAAGATACAAAATTTTAAACGATTGCCCGAACAGGCGGGTCATATTTCAAAAATAATATGTAACTTTGCTCTATCAGACTTTACGATTATGAAAAAAATTCTATTGATAGCGCTGTCTTTGGTGTTTGCCTGCTCGTTGGCGTATGCAGGTGGAAATACCGATAAGGACGCCAAAGTCACCACCACGTTTTTGGTGATGATGAACAACAAAAACGCCCAACGCGAAATCTCCAAGGCCCTCAAAGAGCAGAAGGGAATTAAGAAAGTCGAGTTCGATATGGCCGCGCAAACGGTGGTCGTTACCTTCAAGGCCGACGAAAACACGGTGAGCGGCCTGCTCAAAATGTTCAAACGGATCGGCTATACGGCCACGGCGATGGAAGTCGGTTGTTTCGGTGACCCGAACGGGTGTATCAATGCGATGAAGCCCGACAATATCATGCCTTGATTACGTGTCTTTTCGCCGTAATTTTCATCGTTTTTCGGTCATAATGACCATAGACCTCACCCACCCCTACCCCCTCCCTCTCCTATGCGGCGAGGGAGGGTGATCTTTTGTCATTATTATTTCTCCCCTCTCCACAGTGGAGAGGGGGCGGGGGTGAGGTCTACCGTACCAGCACCTTGCGGGTCAGACCGGCGATGCGGACGATGTATAGGCCGTTGTTCAGGCTGATTGTCTCGTAATCGTTGGCGATAACGCCTGATTTTACCTGTTGGCCGATGGTATTGTAAATCTCGTAGGTGCTGCCCTCGGCAAAGTGCGCCAAATAGAGTGTACCGGCGTCGGATGTGAAAATCAAGCCTTTGGTTACACTGTACTCGTCCACGTCATCACCCACGTCCATGTAGCCGATTTTATTGTCGAGCCAAGCGATGCGGTTGGCCAGATAAGTCTTGACATTGTCCACCTCGCCTTGGTACGAACCATAGACTCTCGGGTTTTGGTGTACATAATGGTTGAGGTATGGCCAACGTTCGAAATTCAAAGCTTGCGATTCCTGCAAGTTCTCGGCATAGTCATCGATCAGACCGAGCAGATAATCTTCCTGGATGCACCATTTGCGGGCCAAGTTCCATCGGTATTGCAACTCCAATTTGCATGCCGGATCAGCCAAGAGACGGTTGACGAAATTGCGCATGTCACCTGTACAAGACCCCGACTTGTAAATGTAGTCCGACTTGTTGTTGATCGGGTAGGTGCGGTTGTCGTTTTCGAACGCGATGTCAAAATCCCAAACCGGGCCGGTATAGAGGGTGTCGTTGCCGCGATGCTTGTACATATAGACACTCCAATACGTGTCGGTGTTACCCGACAATTCGCCCACGATAAAATGTTTGACAAACGACTTGATGTCGAACATGTCTTTGTAGTTGGGCGTGGCGGTTTGGTAGTTGTTGGCGTACACGCGGCTCTCGAGCGTATTGAAACAGTTGATGATGTACGCCGACTGCTCCGACACAATCTCGTCGTCTTTGGGGTATTTGATGGTAACCGGATTGCCCTTGTTCGAATAAAACCAGGTTTTATTTCGCAAAGGGGCCAGTTCTTGTTGTTTTTCCCAATATTGTCCGCTCGCGTAAGCGTCGATCTCAATCAGGTAACCTCCTGTAAGCGGTGTGCCGGTGGTGAACGTGGGCAGCATCTCCTCGATGTTCACGCGATTTTTGTTCACCTCGATTTGGTCGCATAATTGGTAGTTGCCTTTGTACTCACCGTTGAGTATGACATCGACCGAACGCCCTGCCGGTACATATTCCATATTCAAGCACTTTGCGATATCAAACGCTACCAAGTTACGCATCAGCGTCTTGTCGCCAGTATTGTTGATGAGTGTCCATCGCTTTGACTTGGCTGGCATGTCGAGCAAACGGGCCTTGTTGTTGAGCTTGAATTTGTAGGGCTTTTTAGCAAATCCGAAACTATAGTTGCCTCGCCCCTGCGCTTTGAGCGAATCGGTCAAAATATCGGTCGTTCCATTTTCGTTGTTTGAAATTACCGAGATGGTGCCTTCCAGCCAGTTGTCGCGGTCAACAATGTCCCGGTTGTCAAACAAGTGTATGGTGACGGTGGGCAAGTTGGTCAGTGTGTAGAGGTGCTCGTCGTTGCCGGCTGACGGGTATCCGTAAAATTCCAATTCGGCTACATTGCAGCGAACCGTGTCGGCCGAAGTGGCGAATCCGTCGGTGCCATAGGCGGGGTTTGTATGACAAAACCGCACGTATTTGAAGCCGCGCGAGCACGAAACGTCCTGATAGGTCATTTGGCCTTCGGCAGGCGTGTCTCGAATGATGAAAATAGGAATGGCATCGCTGAAATCTGCTTTGTTTGCACCTTCGAAAACGCCTAGTTTCATACGCTCTGACCAGTCATAGCGAGGAGCATATCCCACTCGGGTAATCACGTATGGCTGGTCGAGTTCCAAGCCGGCCCAACCGAATTTGCGATAGTACGAGGCGTAAAAGGTGTTGAGGTCGCCGTCGAAAGCCAAATCGACGTTATTCACCATTTGGCTGGTGTTGTAATCCACACCGATGGCTCCCATTGGGGTTCCGCTAAGTTTGTTTGAAGTTTGGGCGACAACCGCTTGACTGAGCACGGCAATGCCCAGCGTTAAAATCCATTTGTTCATTTGTGTGTATAATGTAGCGATGCGATTTATCGCGACGCTATAATAATATTATCTCACCAGTACCTTGCGTGACATTCCGGCGATGCGGACGATGTACAAACCTTTGCTTAGGCTGATTTGCTCGTAATCGTTGGCAGTGGTGCCAGATTGTACCAATCGGCCGATGGTGTCGTAAATTTCGTACGGTGTGTTAG
>JAGACJ010000047.1 GCA_017614195.1 Paludibacteraceae bacterium | reverse complement strand
TCACCAAAAAACTCATCGACACTATATTGAACGAAATTTTGTATAATATCTTGTTTAATAACAAGTTGCATTATATTATTTGAAGTTTTACGGTATTTTTCATGATTTGCTGGGAACATTATCACGCCTTTATCCTCAATCAACTTCTTCGCCTGAAACACTGGCATCCCACGTTTAAGCCCCAACCGCTTGGCCTCGGCAGTAAGCGCAAGAATAACGCCACCACCTGCTTCGTTGACATTGGAAACTACCACTGGTTTGCCTTTCAGCTCAGGATGGAATGCCACCTCACAGCTTGCGAAAAACGTGTTACAGTCGATGTGAACAAATATATTACCTTGTTTTGCAGCCGTTTCCATATCCTCTGATTTAAACATTTGCTGTTTTCGTTTTTCGTGTTTAGTTTTGTTCTGTTTTTAAGACTTCAAAGTATGAAAAAATTTCTTTTAGTAGCAATGGTGGCCATGGCTGCCATTTCGGGTGTTAAGGCGCAAAATGTCAAAGTTGGCGAAGAATTGCCGGATTTCACATTGCAGACCGTCAATGGCGACGATATGAGTCTGTCGCAATTCAAAGGCAAGGTGGTGCTTGTCGATTTTTGGGCGTCATGGTGCGGCCCTTGCCGACGCGAAAACCCCAACGTGGTTGCCGCCTATAACAAGTACAAAAACAAAAAATTCAAAAAAGCCAAAGCAAAAGGTCTGGTTGTTTTGAGCGTTTCGCTCGACAATGACAAAGAAAAATGGGCAAAAGCCATTGAGGAAGACGGTCTTATATGGGACACCCATGTGTCGGACCTCAAAGCGTGGGGCGGAATAGCCAACAAATTCGGTATCAAATCCATCCCAACCAACTTCTTGATTGACGGACAAGGTACCATTATTGGCATCGGCCTGCGTGGCGAAAAGCTAATGGACGCGCTCAAAAAACTATAATTCGGAACAACAATAAGATTGATATTTCTAAGGCAGGGGAGACGTTTGTTTCCCCTGTTTTTTTGTCCGTGCAGATACGGACAACGCTATTGGTTCAACATCCTTTCGATACCATTCCAAAGGTCGATGGCAGACTGTTCCCAAGAGAATTTTGCACACTGAACTTTTGCATTTGCAATAAGTTGCGCACGAAGTTCGGCATCAGTGGCCATACGTTCCATAGCTGCGGCAATCTCGTCATCGGACTGCGGATTGACAAGCAACCCGGCATTGCCTGCCACCTCGGGAATCGACGTACAGTTTGATGTTATCACTGGCACGTTGCAATTCATAGCCTCGACAAGCGGCACCCCAAATCCTTCGAGAAACGACACCAAGACAAGCGCCTGCGCGCTCGCCACCACACGGGCAAGCTCTTGCGGTTGCAATCGGCCCAAAAACACAACATCGTCAGCATGACGCATGTGTTCAAGTTCATGGTCGATAGTCGACATCGACCACATACACTCGCCAACAACTACCATCTTGTGGCACGAGCCGGTTTTTTCTTTGTAAATATCGAATGCTCGCAACATTCCCTCAACGTTCTTGCGCTGATTGAGCGAACCCACAAACACAAAATAAGGGCAACCGCCCGACACCTTTTCGCGCACTTGTTGCTGCTCGCTGTCGGCAATCGGGCCGAACACTGTCTTCACGCCATTATAAATAACATCGATTTTGTCGGGGTTGATTCCCCATGTTTTCACAATATCGGCCTTCGAATATTCGGACACCGTGCCTAAACGGCTTGCATTTCGGGCAAACTGCGGAAAGTAGCGGTTATAATAGCGGTTGGTTAAATATGGCTGACTTTTAGTGTTATGCACGAATCCGATGTCGTGGATGACATTGTAGGTCGGCACTGTAGGGTGCAACGGTATGTAGCCATCGGTCGATAGAAAAATATCGGCTTTGTGGCGGCTGATGATTTCCGGAATGAAATGCTCAAAACGAAGATACCAGAGAATCGGATGCCTCGAAGGCAGCATTGTCTTGACTGGTAAAACGTTGTTGGCGTAAATGAACGAAGGGTCCCACGGACGGTCAAAAATGAACACAAATTTATGTTCCGGATGGTTGCGCACCATCCGCGACAGCACTTCGTCAGCAAAACTGCCCAACCCTTCGAGTTTGTCTTTCAGCAACGACTGCGTGTTAACAGCTATAATCATCTCTTACCAATTGCGGCCGCAAAAGTAGCAGTAAGTTTGTATTCGGAAAACTAAAATTATCGCCTTACGCTTTCATCCTTGCGCATGACAACTCTTTATTTATTAGTATTTTACGAAATTAAACGGGTAACGCAGCATTTTCGAAAAACCTTGCCCCGCCTCATACATATCCTCGTCATCTTCGAGGAAGAACCAATTGTAAACCAAATTGTGTTTGCTTGCAACCAATGGTTTCAACTGAACCATTATGTCGAACAGGTATTTGGTCGACGCCGTGTTAAAATACTTGAGCTTGAAACTGATACTCGTGTCAGCATTGGGTTCTTTCACATATTCGTCAATCCAAGCGATTATCTGATCATAAAACTTACGGGCGTTTTCCGGGATTGATGTACCCGTAATTGAAAATTTACCTGTCGAAGGTTCGAAGATGACCTCTGGCGTATCTTCAGTGCCATTGATAACTAACGGTGCCATT
>JAGACJ010000046.1 GCA_017614195.1 Paludibacteraceae bacterium | reverse complement strand
GTGGTGAATATATCAAATTGGATACCATCCATACTAGAAACATCCACCTGATTCGTTTGATAGCCAATTTGATAGTGTCCTCCTGTTTTAGCAATATTTTCGTAAACATAGGCGTGATTACCAGAAGATGCAGGAACTTCCACTTCGGTAGCATTTGCAGCAAAACCAAAGAGCGGATTAGTACTAAAAGAAGTTACGTCCTCACGCACATACGTATCGCTATAAACTGACTTTACCTTAGCTGCAGGGCGATTAGGTGTTGGTGCAGAAGTAGCAGGTGCACCTCCACAACCTGCATTATAAAAATAAAGATTATCAAAATAGAAAGAATAGGTATAAGCAGGAATATCTGCTGATTTATTCGTAGTGAATACTATCTCAATATTATTAAACGATACCAATTTTCCAGCCCCAAGAGTTGGAAAGTTCGTGATAGGTATTTCAACACTCATCCACTCATTAAAAGACACTTCCGCTAGTGAATAATAAGTATATTCTTCACCAATTCCCAGTCGAACATAGCGTATCGGCGTTGCTTCTCCTGGGTCAGGGACATACAAATCCACATGAATGTAATCCATTCCTGAGATATTAAGAGAAGATGTGCGCAAGAATGCACCATGAGTAGCCCAACTACCTCCATTTCCGCCCATTGACAACTTCATAACGTCATACCCACCTTCGGTCGTGACTGCCTCATGAGCAGTAACATTGGTGTATTCGTTATAATTAGTTATAAGCGTGGAATTGTCGTATGAACTATATACGATTATATCCGAAAGACTTGGTGTATATACAGGTGCATCGGGTAATGCACAAGAAGTAAAATCAGAAACATTCGCCGTATTTGGAAAAGGATTCACTACAACCTCGCCTCCACCATCTTTTGCAAAGGCGCAATAAAATCCCCAAACCAATTGTCCAGAAACCAGTGTCGAAGAAAAGTCTGCAGCCCAAACATAGCCATCCGAATCGGCTTTTTGAAATAACAAAGTCGCATAATCTCCAGGAGTCGAACTAGCATTATACTGGAAGTTACAGTTATTTACGCCCGTAAGGATATAATCACAAGTATATTGAACACGGTAATTTCCTGGTGAGACCAAAATATACGACACAGTTCCACCGGTTACGGCTTGTTCACACACCGCTGCCCTTGCTTCGAGGCCTAAGCCCATAGCAAACACCAAGCAACAGAAGAATAAATAACGGTAGAAGTTTGCAAAAAGAGTTTTCATAATAGGCCTCCTTTCTCGTTCGTTAAGATGAACGATATTGATTTTAAGATATTTTCTATTCTAACGCCGCCGTCAACTACGGCGGACCGATATACACGCCACGCGTTCGCATTACGACAGTCGGGTACACCTTATCTTATTATACTGACAAGCCGCATACCCTGCAACCATCAGCAACAAAACCCATGCACCCCCATCGAGCGGAAGAGGAGTGGACTCGCCCAAACATTGGCTATACAATGGACCACAATATTCATCATCATTGTTTTCCCGACAAGTTTCCCATTCGCCCAAACAGCATGACATTCTTTCGTCAGAGAACTCATCATAACTGGCACAACCTCCAGCATACGGAGCCATTTGCATTGCGGGTGCTTGAGAAACCGTAACCTCAGACAAGCCACTCTCGTACGATTCCGACGGCAAGGTCACAGCAAAAGCCGCACCCGCCGCGAGCAATCCCACAAGAACGCTCAAAAACCTCTTCACCGACATTGTATTATTATTCATCGTTTTTATTTGATTATCACTTTATAGTTGTAAACGCTCAAGGCAGTAGCCACACGCAAGAGATATGTACCAGCAGACAACGGCAACTCGACCGCATCGTACTGCGGTTGCAAATCGTAGGTCAGCACACGGCCGGCCATATCCGATACCCACAAAGTACGCAACTGCTCGCCCTCGTCGGCACTCAACGTAATGCGGTTACGTTGTTGGAACATATAAATCTTGGGAGAAGCAACAGCCTCTTCGACCATCGTCAGACCACCCTCGCCATTGCCACCGACAACGTATGCCGGAACAAGACGCAGGAAGAAACGGCCCTCGTTGTCGCCAATCTCAAGGTCGGCGATTTCGGCGATATCGCCAGCGGCCAAATCATAATTGACACCGGTGGCACGGTCTTCGAGCACCACTTCGGCCATGTCGTATTGCGAACCGGCAAGGATGCTTACCATTCCTGTCTTTTGCATACGAATACCCAACGGCACCACCGTTGCCTCTTCGGGCAAATCGACACGCGCCCATTTGGCGTCGTATTGGCTTACGAAAATATCAGGCAACGTGTTTTCCATAGAGTTGAACACCTTCGGCGCATCGACGGTCAAATCGACACCCTCGGGTTTCTGGTCGTTGAAACGGACACCAGCCACACTCGACGCCGTGGCTGCTGCGTTTTGAGCCACCACGCTGACGTACGGCAACTCAAGGCGCGACGAGCGGTAAGCCGTCGAGCTTGCCTCAAACGCATTGGCGGCAAGACTCAAAGTGGTACCCGCCGACGGCGTAAAGACAAATCCGGTCTGCGGTTTGATCTTTTCGCCAGCCGCAGCCGTACGGAACGACTTGGTGCCATAGTCATACACTTGGAACGTACCCGATGCCGACACATTGTCCAAATTGATAGGAGCCGGATAGGTATTGTTCAACAAATTGGGCTGACCCGTGGTAAGGTCGCTATATGTAGGCAGCGCGTTGTCGTTGTAGAACTTACCATTAAAGGTATAGAGCTTCGAAGTGGCACCATCGCCGGTTTTGCCTGGATTATTGTCAATCCGGGTATAGTACAAACTTGCCGGATACTTGTACTGGCCGTATTGGTCCATGACGTTGATGGCCATCACACGGGTCGGATCGACATCTTCGTACATCGAAGAGAACGACTTGCCCCACGAGGCCGCACCGTCTTCGATCGATGCCTCGCGCATATACACTTGCGGCAGCGCGTTGAGGTAGAAGTCGCGCGACTGCAGCATCCGCACTTCGCCCGAAGTACCACTCTCGAATGGTTTGACTACCGTACCTACAAGGATCCATTCCTTACGTCCGGCGAGGAACTCCCATGTAGCATAATCGTAGTGACTGCCGAGGTTTTCGACACCCAACAGCGGGGCACCGTATTCGACGTGTATATTGCCGGCAAACTTGTCGCCCGTATTGACGCGCTCGCCACCCTCTTTGGAGCGATCGTTGTATGCCGGAATCACCGGATAGTTGCTCACACCAGCCACCGGAACATGATAGGTTTCGGAATTGGCGGCAGGAATAACCGCGCGATAAGACCCGTCCAAGGGATCGGCGCAAGTCAAAGGCAGACCAGTCGAAGCAACAACCCAGTTGGCACGCTCGTCCCAATCGGTATTGATATCGCCTTGCCAGATAATCTCGGTAACATTTGGAATCGCCAGACCTTGTTGGTAAGCACCCAGCGTCCAGCCCGTCTTGATACTGCCGGCATACACGCCCAACAAAGGCACATCGAACGTCAGGTCGCCGTTATTGGCCGAGAAGGTGTAGCGCACCGCCGCATCGTATTCGCCTTGCGACGCCGGTCCGGTAAAGGTTACCGTAGTGGCACCCGTAGCCACATTGCCATCGCCGTCGGCGGTAAACGAAGTGGTTCCGCTCAGAGCGAAGTTTGCAGCGTCGGTACCTACCAGCGAGGTGGTCACCGTTGTGCCGTTGCCAATATGGAAACCAGTCAAATCAATGTCATGTGTCGCAGTAGCACCCGAAGAGGCCACATTCAGCACAATCGTGGCGATGTCGCCCGACAAAAGGCTTGCATCGTCGAGTGTTGTGGTCGGACGGATATTGCCGCTGCGAATATTGTCGTCGGCTTTGGACAAGCCCGTCAGACCCGAATGGTCGCGCGTCAGCGAATAGCCGCTGTTGAAGCCCGTACCACTTACCACCAAGTCGGACGGCACTACCGGGGCGGCAGCGCACAAGTTGGCGGGAGCCGCGATAAAGAGGTCGGCGTCGGTACCCGGGGCAAACACCGAGGCGGCATTGCCTTGGGCGGCATCGTATTTAGACCAATAGTTGTTCTTACGCATACGGGGACTCAAGCCCGGCAGCAAGTCTGAAGTACCAGTCGAGGCATCGGTACGTACCACAAAGGCGTTGGCCGTACGACCATTCACCGAGGTTGAATACGAAAGGCAGTTGTTGTATTGGATACCAATCGTTGACGTCTGATAATTGGCCTGATGACCGTAAGCGGAAGCGTTGCCGTAGCGACCCATGGCAAAGAAATCGACTTTTTGGGTAGTATTGCTACCCGGCGCGATGTACAAGGTATTGTAATAAACACCAATCTGACCTACAGCACCGGCATCGCCGTCGAAACGGACAAGCGCGGTCTGATAAGTTGCGTTGGCGTTGGTATTGTCGGACCAGAGAATGTTGTTCATCACCAGTACTTGGGTAGAATTGGAGACTTGCAACAATGACGCGTGCGGTCCTTTCAGGGTATTGCGTAGCAACTGTACATTGGTACAGCCCAACACGTTGAGCGCAGCGTCGGTAGCTGGCGTAGCCGAAGCCAACGACACGGCAATGGCATTGTTCTCAAGAACGATTTTTTGCGAATTTGACAAAGACAATCCCGTAGCTCCAGACAATTGCATATTGCAATTAACGACGCGTACGTCTTTTGAACCCGTAACAGACAACGAGGTCAGTGTTGCCCGGCGGTTAGACGCGGCAGAACGGATCGTCAGCGTTTTACCCGCCGAATTGGCGTTAAAACCCGAAACAGAAACCTCGTAACCGACGGTGTCGGACAACAAGATCACCACATCGGTCTTAAGCGCACCGGCTTCGTAGTAGGTGGCGTTACCCGTCAAGTTGGTTATCACAGCTGCCACGGTGGCGCCGCAATTGTCGCCAGCACCGACAGTGTAGTAGAGCGTATCGCCTGTCACCTCCGGACAAGCGGCCCACAGAGACTGCCAGGCAAGAAAGGCAGTCATCAAAATCCCTGTAAAAATCGTCTTTTTCATACGCGCGCGTCTTCTTTAGATATGGATTCAACCTCAAATATAAATCTTTTTTTTCCGCCTTCCAAACATTTGAAAAGAAAAGTGTAAAAAAATTTAAATTTTTTAGATATTCGACGGGTTGCGCCGTCAAAAGTTACAAATTTGTGTAAATTTGCAATTGGTATGAAGAAACGGACGTGCTTTTTCTTTTGGTTACTCGGAATCGTAAGTATATCAAATACTTATGCAGAGAAAACCCTTATCCATGGCGTAGCTCCCGACTATGCCGGGCGCCCATTGGCCGCTTCTTGCATCGCTGACGGACTGACCGAGCGCCACATCGTGCTCGCCACCGATACCGTATCGGCCGACGGCCGTTTCGAGCTGCTTTTCGACACGCAATCCACCAAGATGATCTGCCTCGACTTAGGCCACTACGAAGGGCGTTTGTACACCGAACCAGGAAAAACCTACGAAGTGGAATTGCCCGAGCGCCGCGACCTGACAGAACTTGAGCGGTTCAACCCGTATTTCAAGCCGAAAATGATCTTACTCAGTCTGGTCAATCCGCCGACCGACGACATCAACCTGCTGATTGACCGCTTTGACGAGGCAGCCGATTCAGTGTGGGAGGTCTGTCTGTTTGGAGGCGCCACACCAGATCTGATCGAGTCGGGAATCAACGAATTGGAAAACCGGTTTTCTTCCGATGAAAACGCGTTTTTTGAACGATATAAACGCTACAATTATGCCATGCTGGTGAACTTGTATCGCAAGAATTCGCCCGCCCTCGCCATCGACAATTTCTTTATGCGCGACAGCATCGATTTCGAGAATCCGGCATGGTGGGAAGCGTTCGACCTCGTATTCGAGACGTTCAGCCGCCCCGATGTACTGGCGGGGAACCAGCCGCTCGCCGACTTGGTAACCATCAACAATGTACTGCGCCACAAGGGCGATTTAACAGAACTGACATCCGTCGAAAGCGACAAACGGGTGCGCGACATTGCCCAATTCTTTTACAAAATGCTGACGGCCGGTTCGGTAGGCTCCAGCGTTGGCGAAGGATGGATTAACTTGCAAGGCGACTCGGTGTTCGCAGCGGATCCGGAGAGACGACAAACCTACATCATCTTCTCCAACAGGGAGATTATCGAGTGCAAAGCAGACGTAACATTTGCCAAAACGCTGGCAGCCAAGTGGAAAAAGCGTTGTCGGTTCGTTATAGTCTATGCCAATGAAGAGCAAATTCCTACCGAAAAACCATCGGAATACATTGAATATCTGTGTACACAACACAACCCCACCATTCTCGAGGATTTTGGCATTCGCGCCTTGCCTGCGTACGTCATACTGAACACTGACGGCCGCATTGAGCAGTCGCCTGCGCCGAATCCCGAACGGTACCTGCCCGAATAAAACAGACACGCTATATGAACATCAGAAAACACATTCCCAACAGCATCACGCTATGTAACCTGCTTTGCGGCTGCATAGCGATACAAAAGGGCTTTAATTACGATTTCGACGGTGCCACCCTCTACATTCTGCTGGCCGCCGTCTTTGACTTTTTCGACGGCTTTGCCGCCCGCAAACTGGGGGTCAGTTCGCCCATCGGTAAGGAATTGGACTCTTTGGCAGACGTCGTTTCGTTTGGTCTGGCCCCATCGGTGATGCTCTACTGTTTCTTGAAAACCCAGTTGTTTCCGTGCCTCAACACGATGGAGCTGAGCCTGGTCGAACTGCTGCCCTATTGTGCCTTCCTGATCGCAGCCTTTTCGGCCTACCGGTTGGCCAAATTCAACCTCGACCAGCGCCAGACACATGGTTTCTTAGGCGTTCCGACCCCCGCCAACGCCTTGCTGCTGATAGGTCTGAGCACCAGCCATCTGGCCGAGCAAACAGTTTACGGACGACTTTGGGCGGTTGCCCTGATAGCGTTGGTGGTCGTTCCGGCGCTGTGCTACCTGCTGGTTTGCGAAATTCCGATGTTTTCGTTTAAGGACGGCAAACGCTGGCCATACCTGTTTACCATTGCCGCCGCCGTGGTGAGCGAGGCTGTCGCCCTGTGGCACCCGTACGACGGCACTGGGCTACTGCTCAGCATGCTCGTTTATGTCGGCATCGGCCTGGGACTCCACTTCTTCGGCAAAAGACATGAACCCGCTGCTTAAGTTTTTGGGAAAAATCGTGCTGCTGCCGGTACATTTCTACCGCTACTTTATCTCACCGCTGACACCACCATCGTGCCGCTACACGCCGACTTGCTCGCAATACATGGTCGAAGCGGTAACCAAATATGGTCCTTTCAAGGGCACATGGCTGGGTATCAAGCGTCTGCTGCGCTGCCACCCTTGGGGCGGAAGCGGGTATGATCCGGTGCCGTGACCTTTGGCACAACACTTCTAAGACAAATCTTAATTTAAAGAAATTTATCGCATGGGCGAGGTTTCGCGGTATTGATCGATAATGGAGATGACCGTATCGGCTACCTTGAGGCATTCGGACATCAAATCCATATAACTGACACCTGCCAAAAAAGGATAACGGCGCTCTTTGATATCGCCGGCATTCTGCATCTTAAGGGTTTCGTAGCGCTGCCGCACCGGGTCTTGCAACTGCTGCGTCGCCGTTACCGCCTGCACGCGAGCATCCATATCGGGAGCGCGCAACACATTGAGCAATCCATTGAGCAACGGAGCCACGAGGTCGAACATTCCTTCGACCGCTTCGTTCAGTTCATCGATATACTCGTAACCTTCTTGCCGTTTGCGCAGAATATGGCGCGACATGGCATAGAACGCATCTCCTAACGATTCGATTTCGGACACGACACGCAGATAGACATGCACATTGCGCTTGCCCGCTTCGTTCAGCCGTCCTTCCGAGGCATGGGTCAGGTAATTGGCAATTTCAACCTCCATACGGTCGCAAATATCTTCGTACTTGGCAATACGCGCCGCCGTTTGCGCTATGTCCTCGTCGGTATTGAGCCAATAAAGCGAGCGAATCATGCCGAACATACGGGTACACCTTTCGGCAAACACCGAAATTTCCTTGTCTGCTTGGATCAGCGAAATTTCGGAAGTAGGCAACATACTTCCCTCAATGACCGACAGCCGGAATTTTTCATCTCCCTTGCGGTCGGGCAGCAATCTTTCGACAAACTGCATCAGATAACGATCGAACCCTACCAGTAGCAGGGCGTTGGTCATATTGAACAAGGTATGGAAAAACGCCAATCCCAACACACACGAAAAACGGGATGCCACAAAGGCCTCTTGCGTAGCCAACTGCGATGGCGTCAGCACTGCGTTCGGGTCGTTGATCTGCAACAACAGCCGTGGGTCGAGTTCGTACATGTAACGGGCAAATGCGGTGGGATCGCCCCATCCGAGATGCACCATCACCAACGTAATGAATTGCACGATTGGTCCCAACAGCAAGAGCGCCCATATCACACCAAAAGCGTTGAACAAGGTGTGGGTCAATGCCACGCGTTTCGCCGACAAGTTTGCCTGAATGGCTGCGATGTTGGGCATAACCGTAGCACCAAGATTGACACCGACTATAAGCGCAACGCCGAGCGAAAACGGCAGATAGCCCTTGGAGCATAAAATCATGGAAAGCACCACCACCGCCACAGACGATTGGGCCACCACGGTCAGCAATACACCTATCAGCACAAACATCAGTACCATGCCTGCTCCGATACTGCCGTAATGCGACAAGAAGGCCAACAATTCGGGTTGTGTGGTCAATTCGGGGATTAGCGACTGCATTAACCCGAATCCGGCAAAAAGCAGAGAAAATCCCATGAGTACCTCACCCATCGATTTGCGCCTACCATTGGTTGAGAATACAAATGGGAGTGAGATGGCGATAAGGGGTAGCACCCAGACTGCCACCGGAAATTTGAATCCGAAAACCGCTATCAGCCACGCCGACAGTGTTGTTCCGACATTGGCCCCGAACACCAGCAAAACCGCTTGTGTTACATTGAGTATGCCGGCATTGACGAAACTTTCGGCCGAGATAATAACCGAAGAGGACGATTGGACGAAGATCGTCATCAACAAACCAATCAGACCGCCAACAAAGCGCTTGTTCCCCAAATATTTGAGCAATGAACGCAATTGCGGTGCAAACAGTTTCTGCAACCCTTCGCTGAATAGTTTGAGTCCGTACAGCAAAATGCCGGCGGCTCCGGCGAAACAGAAGAAATCAAAAACTGTAAAATCGTTCATCATTTCGTTCGTCTTTAGACTACAAATATAAAGTTTTTTTTATAACTTTACAAAATCCATCAGGCAAGCAACGCTTTTTTGCTCGCCTTTGGGAATGAATATTATTTTAACACGCTAAAAATCAAACACTATGGTCTCGAATCGTATAGAAATCATCTGCAAAAACAACCACGAACGCATCAATGCACCCGTCGGCATCACGCTGCGCGAGCTTGCCCTTCTGCTCAAAATCGAACTGAAAGGCGACATCATTGCAGCCCTTGTCAACAACAAGCTGACGGGCATCGACACTGCGCTATACCGCAACCAGACTGTTGAGTTTGTCGACGTCACCAGCGCTTGCGGACAACGCGTGTACCTGCGTTCGATGACCATGTTGATCTACAAGGCCCTGCACGATATCCTGCCAGACTACACGCTGCAAGTCGAGCACGCCATCTCGAACGGATACCTGATGTCGATACGCAAGAAAGAAAGCAGCCTGACGACCAAGCAATTGGCCCAGCTCAACGCCCGAATAGCCGAGCTGATACAGGCAGACCTGCCCTACAACATGCACCTCGAGCCCCGAAAAGAAGTGATTGAAGAGTTTGCCAAACGGGGCGATGAAAACACAGCCGAGCTATTGCGCAACCAAAAGACCTACTACACCACTTATTACGACCTCGATGGTCTGCCAGATTTTTATCAAGGAGCGCTCGTCCCTTCAACCGGATATCTGAAACTATATGCACTTGAACCCTATATCAGTGGTTTTCTGCTGCGCATTCCCAGCAAGAAATCGCCCGACTCGCTACCCGAAGCCGTACCTGCGCAAAAGGTGTATGCCACTTTTCAGGAGCACCTGCGCTGGAGCCATATTTTGGGGCTGCATCACGTATCGGACATCGACAAGATTGACGACAAGCAAATGTCGCTGCTGGTAAAGGTCACTGAGGCGCTGCACGAGCAGAAAATCGCCCGCATCGCCGACGAAATCGCCAAACGCGGCAATGTGCGCGTCATTTTGATTGCCGGCCCGTCTTCGTCGGGCAAAACCACCTTCAGCAAACGTTTGAGCATTCAGTTGGGAGCTTTAGGCATTATCCCCCGCGTATTGGGGCTCGACGACTACTTTGTCAACCGCGAGGACACACCGCTCGACGAAAACGGAGAGCACGATTTCGAGTCGTTGTATGCCATCGATCTCGACCTCTTCCACCAACAGCTCAACGACCTCATTGCGGGCAAGGAGATACAACCGCCCACCTAGAATTTTGAGACGGGCAAGCGCGAATACAACAAGCCGAAGTTTTCGCTAAAACCGACCGAAGTGCTGATTATCGAGGGCATCCACGGCTTGAACCCCGAGCTGACGGCTACCATTCCGCCCGAAAACAAGTTCTTGATTTACGCCTCGGCGCTGACCACGCTGACGATTAACAACCACAACCGCATCCCCACCACCGACACGCGTTTGTTGCGCCGCATTATCCGCGACATGAAATATCGTGCCTATCCGGCAGAGAAAACGATATTGCGCTGGCCCAGTGTGCGCCGCGGTGAGGAAAAATGGATTTTCCCGTTCCAAGAGAATGCCGACGCCATCTTCAATTCGGCGTTGATTACCGAAACGTTTGCGCTGAAGTCGCAGGCCGAAATGGCATTGAGCGAGGTGCCGCAAGACTCCGATGCCTACCCAGAGGCTTCGCGTCTATTGAGGCTGCTGCAGTACTTCAAGCCGATTCCCGACCGCTACATCCCGCTCAACTCGCTGATTAGGGAATTTGTCGGCGGCAGCGATTTTCATTATTAGTACCGACGTGGCGTACCGCATGTACAGACGTGGCGCGCCGCATGTAAAGACGTGGCGCGCCGCGTCTGTACACCCCCAGCCCCTCTCCACTGTGGAGAGGTGTGAAAAATCACTTTACGCAAACAACATTATTCTATTAACATAATTGTAGTAGAATAATTTTGATAAAATAATGAATTAGTTTATATTTTC